>JAICPX010000119.1 GCA_025929635.1 Chitinophagaceae bacterium | reverse complement strand
GGTTGGCAATCACGATTTCACGATCACGCAATCCGGGACAAAGACGAATTCTATCGCATCAGGAATTATATCACTAACAATGTGGCGAACTGGAAAGATGATCGGTTTTATTCGGTATTGTAGAGACAAGGCATGCCTTGTCTCTACGACAAACCCCTAATGAACAATCCACGCGACATTTTCGATTTCGCAATCAAGGAAAAAACACAATATCAGCAATGGTTGGTTCTTTCAAATCTGCCATCTCAAAATATTGTAATGAAAACAGTCTTTCCTTTGGTTGGCAATCACGATTTCACGATCACGCAATCCGGGACAAAGACGAATTCTATCGCATCAGGAATTATATCACTAACACCGTGACAATTTGCAAAGAAGATCGGTTCTATTCGGTATTGTAGAGACAAGGCATGCCTTGTCTCTATACGATTTCAGACAACAGCGTGGCCACAGTTTGTCATTGAAAATCAACCGCTAAATTGCATAATCAGGGCGAGAAAGATGAACGGATTGCGTCGCAACAATCGCCCAATCGGAGCGATGCAGCTGGTATCATAAAAATCTCTCTTCCCCGTTCCATCTTGTGCACTCATTCCCTTACCTTTGCGACCCCAAATCTGTTATCGTCAGATTCTTTCCCGATGATAAAATATCGGGACTGTCCAATGGGTAAACCGATTTATTCATTAAAAAAACAAAGGGTAAATGAACAATTATGAATTGATGGTGATCTTTACCCCGGTATTGAGCGATGAAGAATTCAAAGCCGCTCAGAAAAAGTATGCTTCACTGGTCAAATCTGTGAAAGGTGAAGTGGTACATGAAAATGCCTGGGGACTGAAATCACTGGCGTATCCTATCCAGAAAAAGACAACCGGTCTTTACTGGGTTATGGAATTTACAGCGCCATCCGACTTCAATGAGAAGATGAAAATTCAGCTTCTTCGCGACGAATCAGTGCTTCGTCACCTTGTAACCAGACTCGATAAATACGCCGTCGAGTACAATGCAAAAAAGAGAAGTGGCGTAGCAACAGGAACTGAAAAGCCGGAAAAGGCTGAAAAAACAGTGGAGGCATAAACACTATGGCAAAAGCAAATGAAATAAAATATTTGACGGCCATTAAAAGCGATAAGCAGGTGAAAAAATTCTGCCGCTTTAAAAAATATGGCATCCGCTACATCGATTATAAAGATGTAGAGTTCCTGAAAAAATTCCTTAATGAACAAGGTAAACTCCTTCCCCGCCGCCTTACCGGTAATTCTCTGAAGTACCAGCGCAAAGTAAGTGACGCGGTTAAGAAAGCAAGGCAAATGGCCTTATTGCCTTATGTAACTGATTTGTTGAAATAGCTGCTGGATACTTGATACTGGATACTTGATCCAGCATCCAGCATCAGGTATCTGGTATCAAAAAATACTATCATGGAAGTAATATTAATTCAAGATGTAGATAACCTCGGTGCAGCCAATGAACTGGTGAAAGTAAGGAATGGCTATGCCCGTAATTTTCTTATTCCCCGCAAGCTGGCGGTAGAAGCCAGCCCGAGCAATGTGAAGCAAATGGAAGAAAGAACGAAGCAAGCAAAAAAGAAAGAAGAAAAAATGCTTGCCGAGGTCAATAGTGTAATTGCAAAACTGAATGAAGCTCCTTTAAAAGTGGGTGCAAAAACCGGGACAAGCGGGAAGATCTTTGGTAGTGTTACGCCTTTACAGCTTAGCCGTGCTATTCGTGAGCAGAAAGGATATGAGATCGATCGCAAGAAGATCAGTTTACCTGATGAAGTGAAAGAGTTAGGAACTTATAAAGCCCATATCGATTTTGGCAATGGAAAGTATGCTGATGTAGATTTTGAAGTGGTTGGCGAATAAGATCAGGAAAGTATGTTTAGTGGTGCTGCCGGCCAGGCACCAGGTTTTTGATGGGTTAGCTGGCCGAAACCGCCCTGAATTAAGGTCGATTAGTCCTATAGGAAAAATTTGGCAATATTATCAGCCAAAAACCGTTATTTTGTATTGTATTCGGTGTTCTTTACAGTTTCTCAAGTTCATGAACGTTTCGCATTTCGGTAAATGTTCATTGGTTACTGGTACTGTTGATCACTTATTGTTTTTCAAAATCTCTCAAAAAAATGAACATTTACGCAGGAAATCTCAGCTGGAACCTGAAAGATCAGGACCTACAAAATCTTTTCGCCACACACGGTGAAGTAAGCTCAGCTAAAATTGTTACCGACAAATTCACAGGCCGCAGCAAGGGCTTTGGCTTTGTTGAAATGCCCAATGATGACCAGGCAAATGCAGCTATTGCCGCATTGAATGGTACTGAAGTTGATGGCCGCAACATCGTTGTAAACGAAAGCCGTCCAAAACAGGAAGGTGGCAGTGGCGGCGGTGGTGGATTTAAGAAACGCAGCTTCGGTGGAGGCGGCGGCGGCGGCGGTTTCAAAAAAGGTGGCTACAATAAAGGCGGTGGCGGTGGCTACCGTGACCGTGGTGGTTATAACAGCGATTATTAATAGTTAACGATATTCACTGTACTTTTAAGTCTGTCTGGCCTGAGGCGAGACAGACTTTTTCATTTAACCAAAACTTATGCTTCAGCTTTCGCCCGTTATTGCTGGTTGTATGAAATGGGGACAATGGGGTGTGAACTATTCAACTGCACAGTATTTACAACTAATCGAGGATTGCCTTACTAATAAGATCACATCATTTGATCATGCAGACATTTACGGCGATTACACAGTAGAAGAAGAATTCGGAGCCGCCCTGAAACAAAAACCACATTTGCGTCAGCAAATGCAACTAATAACAAAATGCGGTATCCGGAGATTAACACCCAACAGGCCTGCACATACTATTCACTCCTACGATACAAGCAGGAAACATATCATCACTTCTGCTGAAAGATCACTGAAGAATTTAAATACTGATTTTATCGATCTTTTATTGATTCACCGCCCCGATCCCTTGATGGATCCACACGAGATCGCGGAAGCTTTTGATCAATTAAAAAAAGAAGGAAAGGTTTTGCATTTTGGTGTGTCCAATTTTACTCCCTCACAAATGGAAATGATGACCAGGGTTTGGAAGGTGGAATTCAACCAGCTTGAAGTTTCAGTAATTCATCTCGACCCTTTTCATGATGGCACATTGGACAAATGCATCGAGTATGCAATTCGACCCATGTCATGGGGCCCGTTGGGAAGTGGTAAACTCCACGCTGATGAACCTGATGAGCGAGGCAAACGCATATTAGCAGTTGCAAAAATTCTTGCAGTAAAATACAATGCTACTGTTGACCAGGTATTGCTTGCTTTTGTTTTTAAACATCCATCAAAGATCATCCCGGTCATCGGCTCAACAAAAATTGAAAGATTAAAGTCTGCTTATGATGCAGCCCAAATAGATATTGAAAGAGAAGAATGGTTTATGCTCTGGAGGGCAAGCAAGGGGCATGAGGTGCCGTGAGGGTGGTGAGCCGAAAGTCATTGGTCAATGGTGACAGTGGTAATGAGCAATCGGCAACAGGCAAATAGCAGATAACAATAAATGTTTATGAAAAAGTTGAATTCGGCGATCATAATTATCGCTTTAGGTTTTATCTCGTGCAATGGCGATCCTACCAATAATGAACAAGCAGATAAAATTTATTTCAATGCAAAGATCTGGACAGGAGATCCGGCCAATGCCTGGGCGGAAGCAATCGCAATCAAGGGGAATCAAATTGTGTATGTTGGCAAAGATTATCAGTCATTCAAAGGAAGCAAGACCGCACTGATCGACCTGGATGGTAAACTGATGCTGCCAGGTTTTATTGATAATCATGCTCACTTTTTAAGCGGTGGTTACAATCTTTCCTCTGTTGATCTGCGCAAAGCAAGAACCAAAGAAGAGTTTATTACGATACTAAAAGATTTTTGCCAGAAACAAAATAATGAGCGCTGGGTGTTAGGCGGTGACTGGGATCATGAAATATGGGGCGGCGAGCTTCCGTCGCGCAACTGGATCGATTCCGTAACAGGTGATCATCCCGTTTTTGTCAGCCGGTACGATGGTCATATGGCATTGGCAAATACAAAAGCATTGGCGCTGGCAGGGATCAATAAAAACTCAAAAGTTCCCGCAGGTGGCGAAATGCCAAAAGATAAAACGGGTGAATATACCGGTGTGCTAAAAGATGAAGCAATGAATCCCGTGTTTAGCGTGATCCCTGATCCATCAGAAAAAGAGCTGGATGACTATTTGTACGCCGCAATCCGGCACGCCCTTGAAAACGGAGTGACACAGGTCCATGATGTTGCCAGCTATGGTGGCTGGATCGATCTTGCAACCTATCGGAGAAATTATGCAAATAAAAAACCGGATCTGCGTATTTATTCGTTTGTTCCATTAAGCACCTGGCCAAAACTTGATTCATTTTGTAAGAAAGAAGGCAAAGGTGATGATATGCTCCGCTGGGGAGCATTAAAAGGTTTTGTGGATGGATCATTGGGTTCTACAACTGCATGGTTCTATCAACCTTATCTTGATGCATCAAATACAAGCGGGTTAACTGTTACTGATACAAACAACATTCGTAAATGGGTACTAGCTGCTGATTCAGCGGGGTTGCATGTAGCTGTTCACGCGATTGGGGACAGGGCCAACGATTTTATATTACATGTATTTGAAGAAGCAGAAAAGAAAATTTCTAAAGACCATCGCTTTCGTGTTGAACATGCACAGCATCTCACGCAACAGGCTATTCCACGTTTTGCCCAATTAAAAGTAATTCCTTCGATGCAGCCCTATCATGCAATAGATGATGGGCGCTGGGCCTATAAAAGATTGGATGATGCCAGGCTGAAAGGCACTTATGCATTCGGAAGTCTGTTAGATGCAGGAGCACCACTCACGTTTGGATCAGATTGGACAGTTGCTCCATTAAAACCACTTGAAGGGATCTATGCAGCGGTTACCAGAAGAACGCTTGATGATAAGAATCCAAATGGATGGTACCCTGAGCAAAGAATATCAGTGGAACAGGCTGTAAGATGTTATACGGTTAGTAATGCTTTTGCCGGCTTCCAGGAAAATAAATTAGGTATGTTAAAAAAAGGAATGCTTGCTGATCTTGTTGTACTGGGCCAGGATATATTTGAAATGGTTCCCGAAAAGATCAAAGATGTTAAAGTGCTGCAAACTATTGTCAATGGCAAAGAAGTTTATAAATTAAAAACTGATTAAAATTTTCCGCTAAATACAGGTTTATTTTTTGTACTGGTTTTTATCTACTAATTAGCAAGTTTCATAACATCACATCTTCTTAAGTAGTTGAACATGGATGAAATAAAAATCTTATTGGTTGAGGATGAAAAAAAGATCGCTTCCGCTTTAAAGACTGGAATGGAGGAACAGGGCTTCTATGTAATGGTGGCTTATGATGGCAGCATGGGTGAAAAGTTCTTTACTAATTATGATTTCGACCTTGTGATCCTGGACATAAATCTTCCCGATATAAATGGATATGCGCTAAGCAGGATGATAAGACAGAGAAAACAGAATATTCCTATCCTTATGCTAACGGCACTGGGAACGGTGGAAGATAAGATAGAAGGATTTGAAGCAGGCGCCGATGATTACCTGGTAAAGCCTTTTGCATTTAAAGAATTAATTGCCCGGATAAAATCACTGTTAAGAAGAACAGCGGCCGGTTTACCCACTGCGCATATACTTCGTGTTGCCGATCTGGAAATAAATCTTGACAGTAAGGAAGTAACAAGAGCCGGGAACCGGATCTCTCTAACTGCCAAAGAATTTCAATTACTTGAATACCTTGTAAAAAATAAGAACAGGGTGGTAAGTCGCGCAGATATTGCCGGTAAAGTCTGGGATATTGGTTTTGATACCGGCACCAATGTGATCGATGTGTATATAAATTTTCTTAGGAAAAAGGTTGATAAAGACTACCCGGTCAAGCTGATCCAGACACAGATCGGGATGGGATATATCCTGAAAGAAGAATAATGAAGATAAAATTCAAGATAGCCCTGATATTTACTTTGCTGGTAACACTAATATTGCTGTTATTAGGAGCGGCCGTTTATTATTTTTCTGCATTGAACAGGCAACATCAATTTTCGCAAAGGTTGAAGAACAGGGCACTCACTAACGCCCGGTTGTTGATGGAATTGGATGAGATGAATAAACCTCTTCTTAAGAAAATAGATTCACTTACCATGAATTTGCTGTTTGAAGAAAGGATCCTCATTTATGATGATAAGAATAATCTTGTTTATATCAACCGGTCTGAAATAATAAAGCCCGCGCAACCAGATACTGTGATACTGAATAAAATCCGGAGTCAAAAGGAATATCTTTTTATCAAAAATGAATATGACGGCATTGGAACGATTTACCATGAAGGTGGTAACAACTACGTTATTGTGGCTACCGCCATGGATCGTGTCGGGCTAAATACATTATCCCAGTTGAGAAAGATATTGTTACTGAGCGGTCTTGTTGGAATTATTATCACGGTGCTCATCGGCTATTTTTTTTCAATTAACCTGCTTCGCCCTCTTTCACGTATTAATGCCGAAATGAACGAGATAAGCTTTCAGAATATTTCACGGCGAATTATAACTACCGATACCAAAGATGAATTAAATGAGCTGGCCAGAACTTTCAATAGCCTGTTGGAAAGACTGGAAACATCATTCAATAATCAGAGAAGCTTTATAGCAAATGCTTCTCATGAGCTTTCAACTCCGTTAGCGGCCGTTTCAAGCCAGCTTGAAGTGGCGCTATTGCAGAACCGCAGCGAGCAGGAATATAAAAAAGTGCTTGCTTCCGTACAGGAAGATGTCGTGCACCTGAATAATCTTGTCAGAAAATTGCTTGAATTGGCAAAAGCCGGGGCCGGCAAAGGCATCAGTCTTGAGCCGGTTCGTGTTGATGATATCTTATTGAGCGCTGTTGAGGAAGTGAACAGGCTTCACCCCGATTACCAGGTTCACTTTTCCTTTGATGCCATACCCGACGATGAAGCACTTTGCTATATTTATGGCAATGAAGAATTGCTCTTTATTGCGTTCAAGAATATCATAGAAAATGCCTGCAAATACTCCTCGTCCCACAAAGCATGGGTTAATATTGAAGTGACCCCTGGTAAAAAAACAATCCGGGTAAAAGATGAAGGCATTGGTATGACGCAGGAAGAAATACAAAAAGCTTTTGAGCCCTTTTTTCGCTCTGAAAAAGCATTAACTATTTCCGACGGTCTTGGACTGGGACTTTCCATGTCATCGGGCATCATTCGCCTGCATAAAGGAGAGATCGTTGTTGCCTCTGAACCGGATAAAGGAAGTCTCTTTTCCATCACGCTTCCCCCCATCTGATCCCTTTTTAATAACATTTTAATTACTTCTTAATCACATTTTAATTCGGCATTAATTCCATTTTAATTGCACGAGGCTAATTTTATTGAAATAGCAACCATGCCGGAAGATTTTAAGAACATCCTGACCCTCGTTGATTTTTCGGGAGCTTCGGTGCATGCTGCTGAAGAAGCGGCCCTGATCGCATCTAAATTCAATAGCCGGCTTCATTTATTATGTGTGACACCAACTTCAAATTCCTCTTCCTTGTTTCCTCCGGAAATCTATTTTCTGAAAATTGCAGGAAACAAAAAAAATAGCACTGAGCTGGCCGGTGAAAAATTAAAAAAAATAAAAGAAGAGCTGGATAATCGTTTTGGCATCAATGCAGAATGCCATGAAGCGGAGGGAAAACTATTCGAAACGGTGCAACAATACGCTCATGACCTTCATGCGGACCTGCTGGTGCTTGGCGTGAAGCGGGAGAACTGGTTCAAAGAGTTGTTCTTTGAAGATAAAGTAAGAAGCCTTATCAAGGCTGTCGGTGCGGAGGTGTTGTGTGTATATCCGGATTCAAATTCGAACCGTCTGAAAAAGATCGTATTGCCGATTGGAAAATTTATTCCAAAAAGGAAGATCAAGCTGGCCTATGAACTGGCCAAAAAATTTGCCGCCAATGTTCATCTGATTTCTTTGAATAAGAATGGAGCCAGCTTGAGTAGTGAAGAAACAAAAATTTTAATGGCATCATATCAATACCTCAGGGACATTACAAACATCCCGGTAGAATGCCGGACTGTTCCGGGCAGTAACCTTGCACAGGCAACGGTGCAATATGCCGAGAACATAGGGGCCGACCTGATATTGGTAAATGCCGGATCAGAATCTTTTTTTAAAAATGCGGTGTTGCGCAGGTGGCGTGGAAGTATTGTGAATCATTCATCCATCCCTGTATTAAGTGTGCATGCTATAAATGAAAAAACAAAGCATACCCGGTACAGGGCATAGCAGTTGATAACTTTTTTGGTTGGATAGCATTTTTTGTAGACTGGTTCAAACTTTCACTCATATGTGCAGGTGAATACCTTAGCGCAGTTTGGTATTCACAAAAGAGCCGTTGCTGAGGCGGCTCTTTTTTTAATCAAACCCACTTTTCTGCAAAATAAATGAGACTCATTAAAAACGAGACGCTATGATTTCCGTGATCATACCGGCATTAAATGAGGAAAAGACAATTGGCAAAATCGTAAAGTTTTGCCTCTCCGATCCGTTGGTGGCCGAAGTGATCGTTGTCGATGACAAGTCAACTGATCATACGGCACAGGTGGCATATAAAAGCGGTGCAAAAGTGATTGTAAGTGATGTAAGAGGCAAAGGCATTTCTATGAGGGATGGGATAAAGCAGGCATACAATGAACTCATCGTTTTTCTTGATGGCGATATCGATCCCTATCCTGAAAATACCATCAGGAACCTGGCAGATCCCATTATTGAGGGCCGTGCTGATTTTGTAAAAGGTGCATTTGCAAGAAATGCAGGCAGGGTGACTGAGCTCGTGGCGAAACCGCTGCTGAGTATTTTATTTCCCGGCCTTAGTCATTTTTCACAACCCCTGAGCGGGATGATCGCGGGAAAAAAAAGTTTTTTCAATAAAATTGAATTCGTCAATGATTACGGGGTCGATATAGGGATACTGATTGATATGCACCTGATGAAGGCAAAGGTCACCGAAGTAAATATTGGCTATATAGAAAATAAAAGCAAGCCCTGGGAGTCATTGGGTAAAATGAGCAAGGAAGTTTCAAAGGTCATCATCCGGAAAGCTCACCGGCATACTGATGAATTCACGGAAGATGATGTATCTTCTCTTGAAACCATCAACCGCGAAATGAACCGGGTGCTGAAAGAAGAATTGGCGGCGTTTCACAAGATGATCGTCCTTGATATGGACAACACGATATTAAAAGGTAGATTTATTGATGAAGCAGCAAGAAAATTTGGTTTTTTCCCCGCATTAGAAGATCTGCGTGCCAGTGAAAAAGATCCGATCATTCTTACCAAAAGAATCGGATTGATGTTAAAAGGTAAAACGATCGATGATCTGTTGAACGTTATTGATGAAATGGATGTAATCGAAGACACAAAAAAAGTGATCAGGGAATTCAAACGGAAAAACTACATCGTTGGCATCATCAGTAATAGTTATTCCCTGATAACAAACTATGTTAAACAAAAAATCGGGGCGGATTTTTCTTTGGCTTATATTCTTGAGTTCCTGGAAGGCAAAACAACGGGCGAAGTAAATCTGCCTTACTACTTTTTTGGTTCGCCCGAAAGTGTTTGTGGTCATTCGTTTTGTAAAACGAATGCGTTGCAATACGCATGTGAAAAACATAATGTGTTGTTGAAAAATTGTATTGTTGTCGGAGACAGTATGGATGACCGTTGTATGGTGGCTCACGCCGGCACAGGGGTGGCCTTTTGTACGGATGATGAATTGCTGGAGAGAGTGGCATCCACATCGATCAAAGAAAGAAGTTTTGTCCCGCTTTTATCAATGGCCTCGTGAAGAGGGATATTGGATATTAGATGCGGGATATTTATTTAACGCTATGTTGCCCTACCCAATACCTAATATCCAATATCCGAATATATAAATATCAGTAATAATTAAAAAACAACAGATGCCGAACAAACTCTACAATATACTTGTACCGGTCGATTTTTCTGCTAAGAATAAATGGGCCATTGCCAAAGCAATTGAGATCGCTAACAGTTTTGATTGCAATATTCATTTGGTAAATGTTGTGTATTCCAGTATCGTTCCTGGTTTACCAATACTGACAAGCCTGATTACTCCTTATGAATCCCGTGCCGACAGACTTGATAGTTATGAACGCCTGAAGGAATTGGCAGCCAGGTATTCAAGCCAGCTTTGTGGCAATGGGAAAATTGAGATCAGCATACTGGAAGGTCACCCGGGAAACAGGCTCGCTGAATATATTCATGAATATAAAATGGATATGGTGATACTGGGTTTATCCAGATTCAACCTTGTTCAGCGGGTGATCTCGTCAGTTTCGATTAGCAGGCTTGCAAAAAAAACAAATATTCCCGTGCTGGCGATTGG
>JAICPX010000534.1 GCA_025929635.1 Chitinophagaceae bacterium | reverse complement strand
TACCTGTGGTATCGCTACCTTGCACAGGTCCGGGCGTTGATTGATAACCGCACCGACTAACAGCCCGCCATTTGATCCTCCTTGTATTGCCAGATAATCCCTGGAAGTGTATTTTTTTTCCACCAGAAAATCTCCCGCAGCGATAAAATCATCAAATACATTTTGCTTTTTTAATCTCATTCCTGCTTCATGCCATGTTTCGCCATACTCACTGCCTCCCCGTAAATTAGCAATACAATAAATTCCTCCCTGCTCAAGCCAGGCAATTCGTGTAGGTGAAAAAGACGGTGTGCTGCTTATCCTGAATCCTCCGTATCCATACAATAGTGTCGGATTCATTCCATCTTTCTTTGTTCCCTTTTTATAAACGATGAACATGGGCACTTTTGTTCCATCTTTACTTGGATAAAATACCTGCTCCATGACATAGTCCTCCGGGTTGAATTTTACTTCTGGCCTGCGGAATATGGTGCTTTTACCGCTTGCAATATCGTAACGGTAGATAGTGGGAGGAAAGGTTATCGAGGTAAATGTGTAAAAAACGAACTTATCATCTTTCTCTCCGCCAAATCCGCCTGCAGAACCTAGTGCCGGTAACTTGACCTCTCTTTCCAGTTTGCCACTTTGATCATAAACATATACACGGCTTGTAACATCCTTTAAATAGGTGATAAATAATTTACCGCCCGAAGATGTTGCCGAAGAGATATTCTCAGGTTTTTCTGCAATTATGGTTTGCCAGGCTGAAGGATCGGGATTTTCAGGATCAATTGAAATGATCCGGCGATTCAAAGCACCGTCATTTGTGATAATAAGAAAACGTCCATTCACTTCATCAATAAAATTATAGCTGAACTCACCTGCATCTTTAATGATCGGTTTGAAAGTTTTATCACCGCTCTTGCTGTCAAAATACCAAAGCGCATTTCCATCCTTTCCTTTTCCACGATCTGTAATATTCAGAAAAACGTATCGCTCATCCTCACTCGTGAATACGCCGTGAAATCGTTGCGGATTTGCAGGATCCTCATAAACCAATACATCCTGGTCCTGCGAAGTACCGACTTTATGATAGTAAACCTGGTGATTTTCATTTTTCGTTGACAGTTCTTTCCCTTTTTCAGGCGTCGGGTAACGGCTGTAATAAAAGCCATCCCCTTTCCATGAAGCGCCTGAAACCTTTACCCATGCCAATGAATCGGATAGATATTTCAATGTCACCATATCCATCACAAAAAGTGTACGCCAGTCACTCCCACCGATGGTTTTACCTACCACTGCATATTTGCCATTCCTGGAAAGTGAGAATGTTCCAAGACCTGTGGTGCCGTCAGCAGAGAACTTATTTGGATCTAATACCAGCTCAGCCTTGCCATCTAATCCTTTCTGACGGTACAGCACACTTTGATTTTGCAGGCCGTCATTTTTTGAGAAATAGAAATATTCATTTTTTCTTGATGGAGAGCTGTACTTTGGATAATCATTGATCTCTTCAAGTCGCTTGAGCCATTGGCTGCGATAAGGTATCTTATCAAGGTAGCCGAATGTGACTTTATTTTCTTCTGTCACCCATTGCTTTGTTTCTTCACTCCTGTCATCTTCCAGCCAGCGATATGGATCAGCAACTAAAGTGCCGTGGTAATTTGTGACCGTATCAACCTTTTTCGTAGCCGGGTAATTATACTGTGCCAGCAAGAAGACCGGCAGAAAATAAAACAGTGATAGAAAAATCTTTTTCATGTGATTATTTTTTTATGGCTTTTGCCGCGGGTAGATATTCGACATAAACATCTTCGTCCCAAATACTTCATTTCATTGATAAATAAAACACGCGAAAATCTTTATTCCTTACTTCCCGGGCTTGTTGTTTACTAAATAAAATTAAAGAGAACACACTGTAAAAAGATCACTAACTGATCAGGGGCAAAACAGGATGATAAGTGCTTGTGTGAAAAAAACACTATCAACAAACAAAACATTATTTTTGGCGGCCGGTTAACCCAATAAAATTCAAACAGTTGTTTGTTTTTAGGTCAACCATTAACAGATATGGCAAAAAAAGTTACAAAAATTGGAGTTCTTACATCGGGGGGCGATGCACCCGGCATGAATGCAGCGATCAGGGCAGTTGTCAGGACGGGGTTGTATCATGGACTGGAAATGTTCGGTATTATGCGTGGTTACCAGGGAATGATCGATGATGATATTGTTAGAATGGAAACGAAATCGGTAGCTAATATCATTCAGCGGGGAGGCACGGTATTAAAAACGGCCCGGTGTAAAGAATTTTTTGAATACGAAGGAAGACAACAAGCGTATGATAATCTCAAAGATCGTGGCATCGACGGGTTAGTGATCATTGGAGGGGATGGCTCATTCCGTGGTGCGGTCCAATTCAGCAGTGAGTTTGATATTCCCTGTATTGGTCTTGCCGGTACGATCGATAAAGATATTTACGGAACCGATTTTACAATAGGCTTCGACACGGCGGTGAATACTGCCGTGGAAGCGATCGATAAGGTAAGAGACACCATGGATGCACATGACCGCATTTTTATTATTGAAGTAATGGGTCGTGACGCGGGATATATTGCACTGCATAGCGGCATAGCAACGGGTGCCGAAAACATCCTGATACCTGAAAGAAAAACCGACATCAATGATATTGTCACATCATTGCAGGAAAAAGAAAGAAGAAAAAAACTGGTGAATCTTATAGTAGTTGCCGAAGGTGATGAATTCGGCGGTGCTGATGTCGTGTACAAGGTCTTAAAAGAAAAACTACCGCTGGCAGAAATAAGAGTTTGCATTCTTGGTCATATACAGCGGGGTGGATCACCTTCATGTCTTGACAGGCTCATTGCAAGCAGGATGGGATATCATGCTGTTGAGTGTCTCCTGGAAGGAAGACATAATGTGTTTGTCGGGATCATGAATAACAAAATGCATTATATACCGCTTGAAAATGCAGTCAAGAATAAGGCGAAGATCAGTGAAGAATGGCTGAGAATAGTGAAAATACTGGCGAGTTAGATCCAGGATCTCTAATTTCAGATTAATTATGGCAACAGTAAGATCCTTTG
>JAICPX010000626.1 GCA_025929635.1 Chitinophagaceae bacterium | reverse complement strand
TTGCCTATTTAAAGAAAATGCTAACGTGAATCGTCAATCGTCAGTCGTAAGTCGTGAGTTCGTGATATGGGAGAGTGTTTTACTTACGATTCACGTCTCACGAGAAAGCTGAATAGCGATCTGATGTAGAAGTAAGCAGGATTTTCCCTGTTGCCTTCGTTTTTTTTCTCCCCGTTTTGACAAAAAAGAACAATTAAAAGGTCCCGCTCTGCGCTAACTTTTGTGGGTGCCATTACCGGTCATTCATACCTGGAAGAGAGCTCCGTTTATCCGTTTCTTAATCCCACTCACCGCAGGGATACTACTACAATGGTATTTGCAAATTCAGCCGGTTATCCTTTGGATCTTGTTTCTTATCTCTTTAACCATCACGCTTTGTTTTTTCATTATCCCATTTTTTAAACGTTACAAATTTTCCGGTGTAAATGGATCATCAATTGCAGGCATGTTCCTGGCGATCGGTGGTTTGCTTTCCTGGTACAAAAATATACAGCATGATAAAGAATGGTTTGGTAGTAAGTATGAAAATGGTAACGCATTAATCGTAACGCTGACGGAGAACCCGGTTGAGAAAACAAAATCATTCAAAGCAAATGCCTCAGTAGATTTTATCTTTAGAAACGATTCATCGATAGAAACAAATGGAACGATCATTCTCTACTTTGAAAAAGACAGTCTACTCCCAACTCTTGGCTATGGTTCCCAACTGGTCATTAATAAACCATTACAGGAAATAAAAAATTCCGGCAATCCCGGTGGCTTTGATTATAAGAGATATTCCCTGTTCCAGGGAATCACTCACCAGGTTTATTTACGGGTATCCGGTCCATCGGGAATAGAAAATGAATTTGCCGTTTTGTCAACAACCAATCAGAAGTTCTTTCCGCAATTCATCAATACAATCCGGGCAAAAGTGCTTAACATACTTCGAACAAATATCAAGGGTGAAAAAGAGCTTGGATTAGCAGAGGCATTACTGATCGGCTATAAAGACGACCTGGACAAGTCACTGGTACAATCTTACAGCAACACAGGGGTAGTTCACGTTATTGCGATATCCGGTTTACACCTCGGATTGATCTATTGGTTATTAACCTGGCTGTTTAAGCCCTTGCAAAAAAGAAAACTAAGTTGGCTTCGGCCTGTTTTTATCCTGGCAGGCTTATGGTTATTCAGCTTGCTGGCAGGCGCACAGCCATCTGTTCTTCGTTCGGCGGTCATGTTTACCTGCATCGTGCTGAGTGATTCTCTGGAAAGAAGGTCATCGACATTCAATGGACTTGCCATATCGGCATTACTTCTTCTATGCATCAATCCCTACTGGCTTTGGGATGTTGGTTTCCAGTTATCATATGCAGCAGTGGTAAGCATCGTCATCTTTATGCAGCCGGTCTATCATTGGTTCTACATTAAGAACAAACTAGTTGACTTCATATGGAAATTAAATGCGGTAACAATTGCTGCCCAAATTCTCACCGTGCCGTTTGGAGTCTATCATTTTCACCAGTTCCCTGTCACATTTTTACTATCGAATTTTTTAGCAGTGCCGCTGTCAAGCTTTATTCTTCTCGCTGAAATATTTTTATGTATTATTTCTTTTATTCCGGCTATTGCGGAATTTGCCGGCAAAATTATTTCATCGCTCATCTGGTTGATGAATAGTTATATCGAAAAAATTGAATTGTTGCCTTTTTCCTTATGGGATGGCCTGCAAATCTCGATCCCACAAGCTATTTTGCTTTTTATTATTGCGTCCGGTTTTGGTTTTTGGCTAATGGCGAAAAACAAGGCCGGTTTGAAATATGGATTGGCAGCTTTAATGGCGTTTACGATCCTGAGAACGCTTTCATTCGTAAAAGCAACTAACCGGCAGCAATTGATCGTTTACAATATACCGCGAAAGCAGGCGATCGATATTGTTGATGGCAGAAAATACTTTTTTATTGGCGACCCCGATCTTCTTGCGGATGATTTCATAAGAAACTTTCACCTGAGGCCTTCGAGAATATTGCATCGTATCGCATCCGCAGAAAGATCAGAAAATTATCAATTCACAGAAGACCTGTTGATGTATCGTGGTTATAAGATCTTCGTACTGAAGGAAACAAAACATTTTATTGAGTTCCCAACCAGGCTTCCAATTGATCTTTTAATTGTTTCCAATAATCCAAAACTTTATTTCAACGAGC
>JAICPX010000029.1 GCA_025929635.1 Chitinophagaceae bacterium | reverse complement strand
GCCTTATACTCATAATTCCAGGTTCATATTTTTCAATCAATAATAAAAGCCCCCACATTTCTGCAGAGGCTTCATTATATATATCATCATTAATCCTTTCAATCCTGAGAATCCCGGTTTATTTTACTTCCTCAAACGGCACATCCTGCACATTTTCTGCATTGCCATTGCCACCACCTTGTTGCTGCCCACCTGCTCCGCCTTGTTGCCCTGCACCTCCACCCGGCTGTTGCTGACCGCCGGCTGCCGACTGTTGACTGTTGTATATATCCTGGCTTGCTGCAGTCCATGCATTATTCAATTCAGTCATGCTTGCATCAATTGCAGGTATATCCTGTGCCTTATGTGCCTCTTTTAATTTGTTTACTGCTGTTTCAATTGTAGCTTTCTTGTCTGCTGGTATTTTATCACCATATTCTTTTAATTGTTTTTCAGTTTGAAAAACAAGTCCGTCAGCAGTATTTAATTTCTCAACCATTTCTTTTGCTGCTTTATCCGTTGCTTCGTTTGCCTTGGCTTCATTCTTCATTCTTTCGATCTCGTCTTTTGTCAAGCCACTACCGGCTTCAATTCGTATTTTTTGCTCCTTACCTGTCCCTTTATCTTTTGCAGTCACATGAAGAATACCATTGGCATCAATATCAAAGGTCACTTCTATTTGCGGCATACCACGGGGTGCCGGTGGAATATTATCAAGATTAAATACGCCAAGTGTTTTATTATCCTTTGCCATTGATCTTTCACCCTGCACTACATGTATCTGTACGCCTGGTTGGTTATCGCTTGCTGTCGAGAATATTTCTGATTTCTTTGTTGGAATAGTTGTATTGCTTGGGATCAACGGGGTCATCACGCCACCGAGTGTTTCAATGCCAAGTGAAAGCGGAGTTACGTCAAGTAACAACACATCTTTTACTTCACCGGTCAAGACAGCGCCCTGTATCGCCGCTCCTACGGCAACAACTTCGTCCGGGTTTACACCTTTGTGTGGTTTTTTACCAAAGAATTTTTCCACGAGCTCCTGTACTTTCGGCATCCTTGTACTACCACCCACCAGTATCACCTCATTAATTTCAGATGTTTTCATGCCTGCATCCTTCAATGCCTGTTCGCAGGGTTTCAAACAACGTTGAAATAAATTATCAGCCAGTTGTTCAAATTTTGAACGGGTCAACTTCTTGACCAAATGCTTCGGCACTCCATCAACAGCTGTGATATAAGGAAGATTGATCTCTGTTTCAGAAGATGAACTCAATTCAACCTTTGCTTTTTCTGCCGCTTCTTTCAAACGTTGTAATGCCATCGGGTCTTTTCGCAGATCGATCGCTTCATCTTTCTTAAATTCGTCTGCCAGCCAATCCATGATCACTTTATCAAAATCATCACCACCCAGGTGTGTATCGCCGTTTGTAGATTTTACTTCAAACACCCCGTCTCCCATTTCAAGTATGGAAATATCAAATGTACCACCACCGAGGTCAAATACCGCTACTTTATGATCATGCTTGTCTTTATCTAAACCATAAGCCAGCGCTGCCGCTGTTGGCTCATTTACGATACGTCGAACATTCAGACCTGCAATTTCCCCGGCTTCTTTGGTTGCCTGGCGTTGCGCATCATTAAAATAGGCAGGTACAGTAATTACGGCCTCATTGACCTCGTGTCCGAGATAATCTTCGGCAGTTTTCTTCATCTTTTGAAGTATCATAGCCGATATTTCCTGAGGTGTGTAAAGTCTGCCATCTATGTCAATACGAACAGTATTATTGTCACCCTTTACTACCTTATAGCTCCAGTGAGTTATCTCCTCTGTTACCTCATCATGGCGGCGACCCATAAAACGCTTTACACTCATAATAGTGTTATGCGGATTGGTGATAGCCTGTCTTTTTCCAGGATCACCCACTTTCCGTTCGCCATTTTTCAAAAAAGCCACTACAGAGGGGGTTGTGCGACGTCCCTCATCATTGGCAATAACAACCGGCTCGTTGCCTTCCATTACGGCAACGCAGCTATTAGTAGTTCCAAGGTCAATTCCAATTATCTTTCCCATTGTATTTGAATTTAATGTCCCGCCAGTCGGCGGGAAGGTTCAACCACTGATAATCAATGATAGTGCCATCAAAAGAGAGTGTGAAAAATTGGCAGTGTCCCAGCGAATAGTTGATGGTCAATAGTAGTAGTTAAAGGTCGACCCCGGAATGGGTCATCCAGACTGCGCTGTAGTGGAGGAGGAATCTTCTGATTGTCAGTGTCATGATTTTGATAAGGGCTTTTGCAACTCCGGTCCGACAACTGATGCGCCTTAATCCCTCCTGGTAGGAAGGCTTTCATCCTCCGGATCGCTACTCGTCTATACCCAAAAAGTAGTATTGTTTTCCGGTACTCACTAACGTAGCTTTCATATAAATCTTTTTTATGGCAACCCATTTTATCAACACAGATCTTGTAAAAGTTTTCAAATCAGAAGAAAAAAAAGGGAACTTCCTGATAGTGCTGGCCTGGGGCGATGAGGTCACCCTTGTAGAAAAGAAGGCTAATTTCTGGAAAATAGGACTCAAAAATTTTGTTACAAAACCGGATGGTTCAATCCTTCCATCCATCACCAATGGTTTTATATTAAAAAGTTCGACAAACAAAAGTTTTTTTGATTCAATTCTTGAGCCTATAGAAAACAAAAAAGTGATGATGGTCTCCGTAGTTGATGTACAACAGGGAGATGGAAGTGTTGTTGAAACACCCCAGGGTAAGGTCATAATCATAGATGGAGGCGATAACCAAATGTTTGCCCGATACCTTGCTGCCAGGTTCCAGGGAACTTCATTAGATGAACCTAAAAAAATTGAATGTATTGTAGTGTCTCATGGTGATGCCGATCATTTCCAGGGCTTGCCTGAGATAATGAAATCAGAAACGAATAAGGAACCCCGTAAAAAGCTTTTTATAGAACCGGCAAGGGTATATCATAATGGGATCGTGAAAAGGCCATCCAAAAAAAACAAAAAGACTGTTCCGGATAAAGAACTTCTTGGTCCAACAGTAAAACAGGGAAACGAATTGTTTATTACGGGCCTGGTTGATGACCTGTTGCTCGTGCCTGATGCAGAAATGAACCAGCCATTTAAAGCCTGGAAAAAAACGTTGGCCGAATACAAAAAAAGAAATTCAAAACTTAAGATCAAAAGGCTGGATTTTAAAAGCAACAAGGCCTTTAGTTTCCTGAATGATGAAAAAATCAAGATCGAAGTGCTTGGCCCATTTACAGAAGATATCGATGGGCAACCTGCATTGAAATTCCTGCGACAGCCCAGGAAAACAGTTGAACTTACAGACAACAATGGCAAAGGTTCTATCTCGGCTTCACATACTATTAACGGACACTCGCTGATCCTAAGAATAAAATACGGGAATGTAAGATTTCTTTTTGCAGGTGACCTGAATGAAGAAGCTGAAGATATTCTTATAGAAAAGACAAAGAATGGTGAGCCTGTTCTTCCCGCCGAAGTTTTGAAAGTTCCCCATCATGGCTCTGCTGATTTTTCCAATGAATTTTTTGAAACTGTAAAACCAATTGTTTCGATCGTATCATCTGGTGATGAATCAGAGGATAAGGAATACATTCATCCAAGAGCAACACTAATGGGGGTGTTGGGAAGAACTTCCAGGATAGACAGGCCACTCGTTTTCGTAACAGAATTAGTTGCATTCATGAAAAAGGAAGGACGTGTTAAAATTTTAGACGGAGACGATAAAGGTAAAGTGATTTTTGGTTTTAGTCGTAGTGCTTTTGGAATAGTGCATATAAGAACCGATGGACATAAGATTCTCGTGTTTACACATAGTGGACAAAAAGATCTTAAAGAAGCTTATTCATTCGAAGTGGCTGTTGACGGTACCGCCACAAGAAAGAATGTACAGATCGCATAAGACTACTGATGTCTTCATATTTCGTTTAGTGATCTTTATGATCAGGCATTGCCTCCCGGTAAGATTTGAAATCCTTAACTTCAAATTCAAATAAGCTATAACATGGAATGGGTTTGGATCATTCTTGGAATTATTTTATGCGTCGTTGGTATCGCAGGCAGCCTTTTGCCTTTATTACCTGGCCCTCCTGTCGCTTTTGTCGGCATGTTGCTTCAATTATTCCGTGATCCTGATCCCTTCGAAACACAGACCTATTGGATATTTGGGGGGGTAACAGTTATCACCCTTGTCCTGGATTACTTAATTCCGATCTGGGGCACCAAAAAATTTGGCGGTACCAAATACGGAGCATGGGGTTGTACGCTTGGCTTTATTGCCGCTTTTTGGCTGGGTCCATTTGGAGTAATCATTGGTCCATTCGTCGGCGCATTTATAGGAGAATTAATTGCAGGTCAGGATTCAAAAAAATCGATAAAGGCGGCAATGGGCTCATTTGTCGGATTTTTGTTAGGATCTTTTATGAAACTTGTTGTGTGCTTTTTAATTCTTTACTGGATCATCGCAAGTATCAGCATTTAGCAATATTCAATAAATGCTATTCCATTCTGAAGATTATTTTTGAAAAAACTTTCTTATGGCCAATTCGATTTCTGATAAATTGAAAATAAAAGGAGGAGACACGCTACTCACATTAAACGAACCCTTAGAGTTTCAAAAAGGATTAAACGGCTTACCAAAGGGAGTAAAAGTAGTTGAATCAGGAAAAGATTATGACCAGGTGCACTGGTTTGTGCTGAATCAGGCACAGCTTGAGAAGGAAATGAGTAAGGTGATGAAGCTGGTAAAACCAGGCGTGATTATTTGGGTTTACTATCCGAAAGGAACATCAAAACTGCAAACCGATCTTACCCGTGATAAAGGTTGGAATTGTTTATTGGCAGAAGGTGATAAACTCACCTGGATAAATTTAATCTCATTTAATGATACATGGAGTGTATTTGGATTTCGTGCAAAAACAGATGCCGATAGAAAAAAAGAGGCCAAACCAAAACCAGAACGCGAAATTTTCAAATGGGTAAACCCTGAAACGAAAGTTGTGAAGCTGCCTGATGATGTGGCAGCGGCACTAAAAAAGAATAGAAAAGCCACTGAGTTTTTCAATTCCCTTTCATTTACCAATAAGAAAGAATACCTGGAATGGATCGTAACGGCAAAACGGGAGGAAACAAGAAAAGAAAGAGTTGATGGAACGATTGAGAGGCTGAACAAGAGTTGGAAAAATCCACGGAATATATAGATATTGGAGACTAAATATTTGATATTGGATATTAGTTATTCGATACAATGAGCTTTGAGCTTGCCTAAATAAGGTTGACTTTTTTTTAATAAATATTTATTTTATTACACAGTATCCGAGCCTCTAATATTCAGTATCTAATATCCAAATTCAGTAAATTTGATCCTCAAATGCAGCTAGCCAACGATACTTACATCAGGATCGTCAATGCCAAACTTTTTATTGACGAAAACTATCATGAACCGATCGATCTTGATGCCGTATCAAAAAAAGCATTCTTTTCAAGATTCCACTTCCACCGCTTGTTTACTAAAATCTATAAGAAAACTCCACACCAGTACATTACAAAAAAAAGGATGGATAAGGCGAAGGAACTTTTATCTGATAATAAACCTGTGAGAGAAGTTTGTACCGAAGTGGGTTTTGAAAGCATTGGTTCCTTCAGTATTCTGTTTAAGAAAGAAATCGGCTTCGCCCCCACTTACTACCGCAATATGGCATGGTTGAAAAAACAGGCAACAAAGCAACAACCGAAGAAATTTATTCCACATTGCTTTATCGAATCTTACAAACTGGACAATAATTAATAATTAATAATTATTAAAAGCAAGAATCAATAAGCCAATCCCCTCCCTCCCCTCTTATCTTTACTTTCTAAATTTCAAATCATGCAATTAATAACGTACGTAACATTCGCAGGCAATTGCGAAGAAGCTTTACACTTCTATAAGGAAGCTTTAGGCGGGGAGATTCTCCAGGTATCACATATGGGTGACGGCCAAATGGAAGTGCCGGAAAATTTAAAGGATAAAGTAATGCATGCCCGTCTGCAGATCGGTGAAAGTGTTCTTTACATGTCCGACACTTTTGAGCCCGCTTCCGTCAAGCAAGGAAATAATGTGAGCCTTTCTCTTGAAATAGAAGACACCGGCAAACTTGAAACACTGTTCAACAAACTGTCGGCGGGCGGTACCGTGAAAATGCCATTGGAAGACACGTTTTGGGGCGCAAGATTTGGCATGTTCACCGATAAATTCGGAATACATTGGATGATGAATTGCCAGCTGTCCGATAGAACTCCTTCGGAGCAAAAAGAACCTTCATTAAATTAATCGTAAAAAGAATTTTATGGTAACAAGACTTTCTCATACCTCGTTATTTGTGAGCGACCAGGATAAAGCCTATGATTTTTATGTAAAGAAATTAGGGTTCAATGTGCATACTGATGCAACAATGGACAATGGTTTTCGTTGGTTGACCGTTACTGCTCCAAACGCTCCCGATCATGAAATTGTTTTATTTCCTGCCAACAATAAAATGAATGGCCTTGATGACGATGCGCAAAAAGCCCTGAAACTATTATTGGATAAAGGTGTAATGGGTGCCGGTGTGCTGGAAACAAACGACTGCCGTGCTACCTATGAAGAATTAAAATCAAAGGGTGTGCAGTTCAGATCAGAACCCAAAGAACAATTTTACGGAATTGAATGCATCGTTACAGATGGATGTGGCAATTGGTTCAGCATGACCCAGCCAAAAGAAAAGTAAATAAGCATGCGGCAGCAGGCCGGTTGTGGCCACTGCCCTCTCCACCGTGAGACAAAAATGCAGGGTCTTTTATTATTGGGTACAACCGTCTCATGAAAAGCCAGGTTTAATGAAATGCGTATTTCATCAGGGAGACTGAACTTTGATCATGTTATCAGGGGATATTTGGATAAGGCAGATGGGAGAATGGGCTAGCAAATGCATCAGAAAAAAACTCAAGACAATCGTATTATTACTGGTTTGTTAAAAAAAATGGTTTACGCTATCATTCATTTCTGATTAAAAGTACTTTTATAGTATGTTCAATATCTGGAAGCCAAATTTTTTTACACTCTTTTTAACCTTGCTGTTGTTTGCATCATGTTCGAAAAAGATCATTCCTGATAAACCATTTCTTTCCAGGACAAATTTCAGGATGGATTCTTTACCCGAATCGGAATTGAACATACCGATACAGGTAAATATGAAACCGCTTTACCAGTTGGCTGAGAAAAATGTGGCAACTGTCTATACTTCGCCCAACTGGCCGGACGACTGGGTCGCAATCGATTGTGCAAATCGCTACAAATATCAATTCAGAAGAGGACCGCTTCAATTTATTGCTGCCGGCAATTCAATGAATATAACTTTTACCGGATATTATAAGATTATCGGGTCAACAAGAGTATGTCTCGGTAATACCGTAATTTCTCCCTGGACACCTGCCTGTCGCTGTGGTTTTGATGAAGGGGAAAGAAGAGTTAACGTAGGTTTTATAAATACGGTAAGGGTTCTGCCTGACTACAAAATCAACCTGAACATTAACAGGCAGGAACCAACCCCGGTTGATAAATGTACCGTTTGTTTTTTTGGAGCAGATATCACAAACCAGGTGATGAAAGGCCTGAAGACTGAACTCGATCTTGCAAAAAGATCCATTGAAGATTCTTTTGGGGTAGTTGATCTCAAACCGCAGGTTCAGCTTCTTTGGAACAAGCTAAACACATCCCATAATCTTTATGGCTTAGGCTGGCTAAAGATCAATCCACAAAAGATCAGGCTGATCAGTTTGTTTGCTCGTAATGATTCCCTGAATATTTTTTTAGGTATGACGGCCAAACCCGTCATCAGTCTTGAAAGACCCACTGACCTGATGACCCTTGCGCCAGATATCGACAATACAGTTTCTAAACCCGGGTTTAATATTTTTATTGATGCGGTCTTACATTATGATTCGCTGAGCAATATTATAAATGCTCAATTAAAAGGCCAGGAGTTTGATCTTTCCAGGGGCAAACAAAAAAGAGTCATCCGTGTACAGGATTGCAGGATCTATGGAACGGGAAATGAGAACCTCATCATCAAAATGAGTTTCTCCGGAAGCAGCAGCGGAATAGCCTACTTTACGGGAAAGCCTTTTTATGATGAACAGAAAAAAACGATCGAGGTTAGAGACATTGACTTTGATGTAAAAACCAAAAATCTTTTATTGAAATCAGCAGACTGGCTATTTAGTAAACGGATCACAAATGAGATAACCAGGGTGTCAAAATTTGATCTATCCGGTTATGTTGACACTGCAAAAGTATTAATCAATAAACAGCTGAATGGGGAAATGATAAGGGGGATCAACAGCTATGGGAAAATAAATGATCTGAAAATTGCAGGATTTTATCCGTTGACGGAACATTTTATTGTCCGCAGCAATGCCAGTGGCGAGCTGATGATAAAAGTTGATGCAATGAGTTTTAATTTATATTGATCCTTGTTTTCTTCTATATGCTTTCACTCTTGTCCGGAGATTGTTTCGAATATCTACATAAAAAAGATTGATGTCAAGCACATGCAGATTTTCCATTCTGTCAGGAAGATCAATTGCTTCAGTTGCGATCACCAATTTGCCGTCTTTGATCTGTGCGGAAAGGGCCTGTGATTTTACGGAATTAATATCTTTTACAATAGCTCCTTTGTGCAATGAGCTTTTGGCAAGGGTTTCAGCATTTGTCCATGTTAAGGGATTGACTGTTTGTAGCTCTGTTCTTCCTAAAAAATTAAACTGATTGCGGAACTCTTCGGTAAAGCTGTTCCAGGCAATATAGCAACCGGTTTGAGTTGAGTCAGTGCAAGGAGGCATACTTAAGTTCGGATTTTTTACCGGCGGAATACCGATCACGTAAGCAGAGATCAATTTCTTTTCCAATGCTGTTCCTTCAATCATTTCTTTGATCAATCTTACTGCGTGTTGCGATCCCTGGCTGTGCGCTGCAATAAAAAATGGATGTCCGTTGTTCCAGCGTGACAGATAATACTGGAATGCATTTTTTACATCCTCGTAAGCAGTATCAAAAACCTGTTGATAGCCTCCCATAAAACTTAAGTAAGCAGAATAATTTGCCTGGCGGTATCGCGGCGCAAACAGCCGGTATTCATTAAATACGGAAGCCTGGTTCAATATAGTCCGGTTATCAGTTCTGTAGTTAAGCTGCTCATTGTTTATATCACCATTCATCTGGTTATTTACTTTTCGCAGATAAGTAGTGGGATGAATAAAGAAAACATCAACCGTACTGTCATGTAAATAGGTCTTGCGCAGAGGTTCGGGGATAGTATCGCCAACATCATGTTTTAAGGGGTGAGATGCCCAGCTCTGTATCTCGGAATAATCTGGTGCTAAAGGCCTTTCCGCGGTTTGGGTATTCCGGTTTTCCGTTCTATCTCTTAATCCACCCTGCGAAAACAGGGCGTTAGAAATACAGAGAAGGCAGGAAATTGTGATAATGTTTCTCATGAACGAACTACCGGGATTTTAACCCAGAATAGACGCGTACCCGGGGCTTTTAGTTTACTCTAAATGCAAATTTCTTTTGTGAAAAATAACTAAACAACACGACAAAGAATGTAGTGGCAATCTTCGCCGGGAGCGGCCACCAGCCAAACACCTCCACAAAAAGCTTCAAAAACCCATAGTTGAGTAAAATGCAAACAAAGACCACGCTTAAGTATTTGGTCATTTGTACCCGTTTGCGGGTTGCTGATGCTTCAGGGAAAACAACATAACGCATCAGGAAATAGCCCGATATAAAGGAAATGGGGAAAGTGAAAAGGAAAGCAGCGATATGCGGACTGATTGCGAGTGTCCCAATATGGACCACTTGTTTATTTAGTATGTAGTTATGTGTAAGAGTAAAGATCGTAATATCAAACAGCGTATTTGATCCGCCACAGGCTGCATAACGAAAGGTCTGCCGATCCATTATTTTGTTAAAGGCCGGATAAAAAAAATCAATTACATAAATGATCCAATCCTTGACCAGGTACGCCACATCTTTCATGAATCGCCAAAGATACGTCGTGGTTTTCGCAGATACAACCCGCCGGGAAACTACTATTTTTGCAGCCACCATAAATAACAATCGAATAACATTAGCCGAGATGAGTATTTCAGATCAAATAAGAATGGCCTCAAAGAACACCCTGGAAAAGCTTTATAGTTTGTCCATTGATGAATCGAACATTCAAATAAATGAGACCAAGCCTGAGTTTGAGGGAGATTATACACTTGTACTATTTTCTTTTCTAAAGCACCTCAAAAAATCTCCTGATCAACTTGGCAGGGAAATCGGTGATGAACTGGTTGCAAACAACCCGAATCTTCTCTCGGGTTTTAATATAATCAAAGGGTTTCTGAATCTCACAGTCAACGATAGCTACTGGATCGATTTTCTTCAAGTGAACTATGCTGACCCGGGTTTTGGCAAAAAGAAAAGCAGCGGTAAAAAAGTAATGGTTGAATATTCGTCGCCAAATACCAATAAGCCACTTCATCTTGGTCACTTAAGAAATAATTTTTTAGGGTTGAGCATTGCCGAGATCTTAAGAGCTAACGGAGCCGGCGTCACTAAAACATGCATTGTAAATGACCGTGGAATTCATATTTGCAAAAGCATGCTTGCCTGGCAGAAATATGCAAATGGAGCGACTCCTCAATCAACCGGGATCAAGGGAGATCATTTTGTAGGGGATTATTATGTACGATTTGAAAATGATTTGAAGATCCAGGCGCAACCAATAATAGACCGTATCAAAAGAAATGAGCTGAGTGGGTTTGAAGGCAATGAGTTGAGCGATCTAAAAAAATGGCTCACGGCACTGCAACGAGAAACTAATAAAGAAAAAATTGAAAAATTAAATGATGAAATAAAGGAAATAGCAAGAAATCACACAGCGATAATGGCAGAGGCGAAACAGATGCTCAGGAATTGGGAAGCTGGCGATAAAGAGGTTGTCGAATTATGGGAAAAGATGAATGGCTGGGTGTATGATGGATTTGCTATCACCTACAATCGAATCGGTAGTGATTTTGACAAGATATATTATGAAAGTAATACTTACCTGCTTGGGAAAGATATCGTGAAAGAAGGCCTGGATAAAGGTGTTTTTTATAAGAAAGAAGACGGAAGTGTCTGGATCGATCTGACTGCGGATGGATTGGATGAAAAATTAGTAATGAGAAGAGATGGTACTTCGGTTTATATCACGCAGGATATTGGACTGGCGGAACAAAAATTTAATGAATACAAGCCCAGCGAAAGCATTTATGTTGTTGGCGACGAGCAGAACTACCATTTCAAAGTTTTAAAGCTGATCGCTGAAAAAATCAAAATTCCTGGCGCTGAAGGAATTTATCATTTGAGTTATGGAATGGTTGAGTTGCCAACCGGCAGAATGAAAAGTCGCGAAGGAACAGTTGTGGATGCAGATGATCTTATTGATGAAATGGTTTCCATTGCAGGCAGGCATACGGAAGAACTTGGTAAAGTAAAAGACTTTAATGAATCGGAGTTGAAAGAATTGTATGATACGATTGGACTTGGCGCATTAAAATTCTTTTTATTGAGAGTTGATCCAAAAAAGCGAATGATCTTTAATCCTGAGGAATCAATAGACTTTCATGGATTCACCGGGCCGTTTGTTCAATATACCCATGCAAGGATCAAATCAATATTGAGAAAAGAGAACGCGGTCAGCAGTCGGTTCCCGACAGCTATCGGGACGGCAGTCAGCAGTCTTCTGAAGTTAGAAAAAGGTCTTATTGTTAAGCTTGAACAATATACAGCGATCGTTGAACAGGCGGCTATAGAACACAATCCTTCTGTGCTGGCGATTTATGCATTTGAATTGGCAAAAACATTCAATACATTTTATACCGAACATTCGGTAATGAATGCAGAATCCGAGGAAAAGAAACAGTTAAGGTTGCAACTCTGCGAAATGACCGCGAATGTGATTGCGTCTGCAATGGGGTTGTTGGGAATTAAAGTACCGGAAAGGATGTAGCGTCTAATCACCACCGCCGCCGCAACCTCCGCTGCAACTACTACAGCTACCTCCCCCATCGCTTGAATCTCCCCAGCTTCCACCTGCGCCTGCTCCACCAAAATCCCCACCATCAAAACCACTAAACTCGCTACTCAGGGTTGAATTATCATAATTGGTATAAAGAGGATCATCAAAGGAATAAACACCGGTTACGCCACCGCTATCATAACCTTTCTTCTTAGACTGACTTTTACTCTCAACGATCAGTGTCTTATCAAACTTTGGTGTTCCCCAAATATCTTCCGGCGGCTCCAACCCAAACTCTTCTTTATACAGTTCCAGGGTTTTCAGGTATTGCTCACTATACAATTCGGTTTGCTCTTCAGTTCCTACTAATTCAGGCTGGTGATCGAATTGATAAAGGAGGACATGATCACAAAACTCACGATAAGCTTTGCTGAAAAGCAAATGCTCGTGCCAAACCAGATCGATGTACTTTGACGGCGTTACGATAAAATCGCTTATAACTCCGAGATAAACAAATTTCTTATACTCTTCGATGGCTCTGAAAGTAAATGCCCTGGGGAGGCGATGTTTTATCATGATCTTGTGCGCAAAAGCCCAAACGGGTGCTCGCTTTCCCCCAAGTCTTGTGATAAGTTCTGCTAGAGCAGACTTTGGAACAAGATTATTGAATTTATAATTCTTTATTCCCTCCCACAGTTCTTTCTTGCTCCTGATATTTGGTTTGGGCAGGGTGCGAGTCATGGTGTCGTGTTTTATTCAATGAAGGTAAATATTTGGGCATAAAAAAAACCGGCAAGTATCATAGACACTTACCGGTTTTCAATATTAAATAATTGTTACATCCCTGGCATTGATTTTTTCTGCTTATAAACAGCAAGACCCGGATCCATTTCAATTGCTTTATCGCAAAGCGCTACACCTTTCTCCTTCTCTCCTTTCTTCTGGTAACTCATACCGATCATATACAATGATTGGGCATTGGTTTTGTCGTACATAAGCACTTTATCCCAGTAATCGATCGCATCCTGGTATTTTCCAGAATAGTAGTAACCTTCAGCGATCATGTTGAGAATATTCAGATCGCTTGGTTTCCTGGCAAGGATGTCCTTTAAGATAACCAGCGCTTCATTCAGCTTGCCCACGTTCATATAAGCAATACCGAGGTTCTCCATATAGTCATTGTCTTTCTTATATCCTTTTTCACCAGCAAGCAAAATATACTTCAACGCATCTTTGTCTGAGTTCATCGCGTAATGAATAAGTCCCAGTTCATAGATCCAGCTATTTTTGTCAGGGGCCAGCGTTATTGCTTTTTCAAAATAAGGCACTGATAATTTATAGTTCATCATATCTGCGTAGCTGCGGGCAATGAGATAAGGGATCTCTGCATTCTGAGGTTCTTCTTTTTCGGCAGCCTGCAAATATTTGATCGCCTCTCCATAGTCGTCTCTGTCGTAATAGATCTTTCCAAGGAAGTAACCAACTTTCTCCTTCGGGTCAGCTTTTTTTAGTTTGTCGGCGTACATTATCGCATCGTCAAACCTTTTTGTATTAAAACAAAGATTGAGCAATTGCTTGTAAAGTGTGGGAGAATTATCACCCATTTGCTCAAGTTTCTGGTACATTTCTCTTGCCTGGGCATACTTATTTAAACTAAGCAAAACCTCCGCAAGTTCAGTTACGATCGCTTTGTCTGCAGGGTTATATTTATAGGCCTTGTCAAGATTCTTCCAGACTTCGAGTTTACGACCAGCCTGCTTTTCTGCTAAAGCTTTTTGAAAGTAGACATTGGCACTGTCTGCCTGCGAGTAAGTTGCAGTGGTGGCAACTCCAATGGTTAAGATGGTGAGTAGAATGTACTTCATAGGGTATAAATTGGATTTCTGAAAATGGTTTTGTACTAAAAATAGTTTCTTAAGTTGACAAATCATAGCCTTTAAGCCTCAATATTTTAAAGCCCCAAAATCAATCAAAATAGGTTATTTCAAAATGATCGCGGCTAACGGCGGCAGATTCAGCGTTAACTTATAGAGTTTTTGATCTTTATCAACCAACTCTGACCTGATGTCAGGATTGTAAACGTTGCCCGTTCCCCAATATTTTGTTGAGTCAGAATTGAAAATTTCCCTGGTAAATGCCTTGTTCTGAACGTAAATTTCCCAGTCATTCCGAACCACAGGTGTGAGATTCAGAACTATCAACAGGTCATCCGTCTTCTTGGTTCCTTTTCGCCGGTAGCAAATAACGGAGTCAGCTCTCCGGTTCAGATCAACCCAATCAAACCCGTAAATGTTAAACTGATTTTGGAAAAGTGCCGGCTCTGTAACCAGTATCCGATTCAGATCGGCTATACAATCCCTGAGTAAACGATGACTGTCAAATTTCAGCAGAAACCAGTCCAGTTCTGATTTGTAATTCCATTCACTGGTTTGGCCAAACTCATCACCCATGAACAAAAGTTTTCCGCCGGGATGGGTCCACATATATGAATAAAGCAAACGAAGATTAGCGAATTTCTGCCAGTCATCGCCCGGCATCTTGTATAGCATCGGGCTTTTGCCATGGACTATTTCATCATGACTAAGCGGCAACATAAAATTTTCATCATAGAAGTACATCATGCTAAATGAAAATTTATCCTGGTGATGCTGACGATAAACCGGGTCGATCTTAAAATAATCGAGCGTATCGTGCATCCAACCCATCATCCATTTCATTCCGAAACCAAGTCCGCCACTGAAGGTCGGTTTTGACACGCCGGGCCAATCGGTTGCCTCCTCTGCTATGGTTTGAACGTCAGGAAAATCCCTGAAGATGGTTTCATTGAGATCTTTAATAAATGCAATGGCTTCCAGGTTGCCGTCCCCACCGTATTCATTAGGCTCCCATTGACCATGTTTGCGTGAATAATTCAATTTGAGCATTGATGAAACCGCATCCACCCGAATCCCATCAATATGAAAGATATCAAACCAGTACCGGGCACTGCTGATCAAAAAAGATTTTACCTCTCCCCTTTTATAGTTGAAAATATAACTGTTCCAGTCAGGATGAAATCCCTTGCGCATATCGGCATATTCATAAGTATGTGTGCCATCAAACATGAACAGCCCATGTGCATCATAAGGAAAATGTGAAGGCACCCAATCCAGTATCACGCCGATCTCTTCCTGGTGAAAAGCATCGATCATTCGCATCAATCCCTGTGGATCGCCAAATCTGGATGTGGCGGCAAAATATCCGGTACATTGATAGCCCCAGCTTCCATCAAAAGGATGTTCCATTACGGGCATTAACTCGACATGAGTAAATCCCATTTCTTTTACATATGGAACCAATCGTTCTGTGATCTGGTCGTAAGTGTTGTAAGATTCTTCATCATTCTTATCCGGACGTTGCCAACTGGCAAGGTGCACTTCATACACACTCCAGGGGGCATCGAGTGAGTTGTGTTTTTTTCTCTTCTTCATCCATGCTGAGTCTTTCCACTCATAATACATATCCCATGTGATAGACGCTGTCTTTGGTCTTTTTTCCCAAAAGTTGGCAAAAGGGTCACCCTTATCTGTTGTCCTGTTCTTGTAACCAACAATATGATATTTGTAAACTTCGCCTAAGTTGAAATTAGGAATGAATCCTTCCCATATTCCACTTTTATCCCATCGCGGATACAGTTCATGTGTATGATTTGCCCAGTCGTTAAAGTTGCCTTTTACCGAGACTGATTTTGCATTGGGTGCCCAAACGCAGAAATACATACCCCAGAGCTCATTTACCTGGATGGAATGTGAACCAAATTTTTTGTATAACGTGTAATGGGTGCCGTTTTGATAGTTTCTTATGTCATCATCTGTAAGTATGGAATAATTCCAGACTGGCCTCGAGGTGTCGACATAATTTTCGTCTTCATATCTCCTTTTTTTTGGCGGTTGTTGGATCTCTTTCCCGGCCGAATTTTCCTCGCCTGTGGATTTTTTATTCTTTTGCGTCATACAATTTTTGTTTCAGGTTTCCGCTTATGGAATATACGACCCTTTAACGTAAAATTAGATTCTATTTCTATTGAATTTCAAAACGATGAAGGAATTTAGCGCCGGTTTTAGCCGGCCCCAACAACCAATTAACCTAAACCGCTATTCGCCATGAGAAAAGTTATCATCGGACTGTTATTAGTGTTTATAGCTTCTGCAAGCTTTTCCCAGTCTTCAATAAAAGGTGTCTTAAGAGATAGTTCAGAAAACAGGAATCTTGTCAACACCGTTGTTTCCATTTTAAGTAAAAAGGATTCAATCCTCGTCAGTTTTACCCGTGCTGATAAGAACGGAAATTTTAAGATCGAAAATGCCAGGACCGGTAACTATATACTTCTCATTACTCATCCTTACATGGGCGATTATTTTGATAACATAGAAGTAAAGACAAATGAAACACTTGATTTGGGAAATGTTCATCTAACACCAAAAAGCAAATTACTTTCTGAAGTCATTGTAAAAAGCGGTTCGCCGATAAAAATAAAAGGTGACACACTTGTATATACGGCGGATAGCTTTAAGGTGCGGCCGGGTGCAAATGTTGAAGAACTGTTGCGACGTTTACCGGGAATAAGCGTTGATAAGAATGGACAGATAACAGCAATGGGTGAAAGAGTAACAAAGGTTTTGGTGGACGGGGAAGAATTTTTTGGAAGTGATCCCGGTATTGCTACAAAAAATCTCCGGGCCGATGCTGTCCAGGAAGTGCAGGTCTTTGATAAAAAAAGCGACCAGGCCGAATTCACAGGTATTGACGATGGCGTAAGAGATAAGACCATTAATCTAAAAATGAAAAAGATGGCTGGCTATTTTGGAAAAGCGGAATTGGGGGGCGGATTAAAAGATAAATATGATAACTCGGTAATGGCAAATTTGTTCCAGAATAAACGAAAGCTTGCCGGGTATGGAATTATGAGTAACACGGGTCAGACAAACCTGGATTGGCAGGATGCGCAGAACTATGGCGGCGGACCGGACAATATGGTCTCAGGAATGACAGATGATGGTGGAATGTATATCAGCTTTGGAAGTGGTGAGGAAAACTATAGCGGTGGCCGAAATGGAATTCCTAAAAACTGGAATGGCGGGTTTCATTATAGCAATAAATTCCATAAGGATAAGACAAGTTTTAATAGTGGGTATAAATATTCAAAAGTGATTGCCCCGGGTGAGACAAGGACTTTTTCGAAAACATTTTTACCGGACACCAGCTGGAGCAGCAACAGTATTTCAAGAAACTATAACTCCGTTAGCAAGCATGCCGTGAATATGACAATGGAATTTAATCTTGATTCCAACAATTCCATCAAATGGACTTCGAGGTTTAACAACAACTCAACTTCGTCAAGGGTGAATTTTTATTCTGAGATTTTGAATGAACAGGGGGATTCCATCAATAATAGCACCAGGAACAGGTTTACTAATACGGACAGGAACAATGTCGCTTCATCGTTACTATGGCGTCATAAATTTAAGAAACTGGCAAGAACGCTTTCGATCAATGCTGACTTTAACTGGAGCCGGTCAACGTCAAATGACCTGTTATACTCTTTAAATAATTTCTATTCCGGGGGTGTCTTGAGCTACCGGGACACAACCGATCAGCAAGGAATCACCGATAATATCAATAATTCCATCTCCAGTAAGATCTCGTACACAGAACCCCTGAAAAAAGATTTCTTCATGGAAGTAAGTTATGGGTTCACCTACAGCAATAACAAAAGTGACAGGCTGATAAATATTCAGAGCATAAATGGTAAGTACGAGACCCTGGTTGATTCCTTAAGTAATTTCTTTGTATTTAACCGCACTCAAAATACACCCGGCCTGAGTTTTCGGTTGAATAAGAAAAAACACAATGTTACCATCGGAAGCTCAGTTGATTTTAACAATTTTGAAAAGAAAGATCTAACACTGGGAACAATCACTCATTATAATTTCGTCAATTTTATTCCAAGAGCCAATTATACGTATAAATTCAAACAAAGTGAAAGCATACGGGTCAACTACAATGGTTCTACCAATGCACCATCCCTGGAACAGCTTCAACCGACAAGAGTTAATACGGATCCATTGAATGTGTACATTGGGAACCCCAATTTGAAACAATCCTTCCGGCACAATATCAGCGGTGGTTATAATTTCTATAATGTCCTTAAAGAAAAAAATCTTTGGACAAATCTGAATTTTTCTTTTACTGATAATGCTTTTGTGCAATCTAGTACTATTGATAGCGTAGGTAAAAGAACATACCAGACGGTAAATGCAGATGGCGCTTACAATATTAATTTGTATAGCAGCTATGGATTTAAAATTAAAGGTCTTGATTGGAGAAACAGTATAGGACCAGGCTTTAATATGAGCCGGACGATTGAATTTATTAACGGTGTCAAGAGCATTAACAATACGAAGAGTTACCAATTAACTCTTGGTGTAGATAGTTATAAACCGGAAAAACAAATGATCTGGCTATCTGCAACCTTTGGTTGGAATGATTCAAAATCATCTGTCAACTCAAGAGCAAATGCTGATTATTGGTCGCTAACGTTTAGAGGCAGTGGAAGCAAAACGGTCGCAAAGAAGTACGATATAGGTTCAGATATCTCAGTGCAGGTTCGTCAAAAGGATCCGCGCTTCCCCGATAACAATAATTTTACTGCATGGAACGGTTTTGTCACAAAAAGATTTTTTAAAGAGAACCAGTTTGAGCTGAAGTTCCAGGTAAATGATATATTGAATCAAAACCGTGGGTATAACAGGAACTTCAACACGTATAGTTTTACGGAATCTTATTATAATACGCTCAAAAGATTCTGGCTGCTGACGGCTACCTGGAATATTTCTAAAAATGGTAAACCGGCGAAAATGTTCTAATTCTTAAAATCATTTGTATGAAAAAAACATTCTTCTCAATATTAATTTTCCCTGCCATTTCCGCAAATGCGCAGCAGTTTATCAACAGCGGGTTGATAGAATATGAAGTAAGGATCAACAACCATCGGATGTTTGGCGATGGCTTTTTTGCAGAAATGTTTAAGGATAAAATGCCAAATTTTTCTACCACCTATTATAAACTCACATTTGATGGTGATAAAACACTTTTCAAGTTTGACAGGTTGAATGAAAAGGATAAATTGCCATGGGGCACCAATGGAGTTGAAGAAAATGTGTGGTACAGTGACCTGGCCAATGATATAAGAACGAATCAAAAATTCGTTTTTGATCAGACGTATATTCTCACTGATTCATTAATGAAAATGGATTGGAAACTGGTGCCAAATGAAACCCGCGAGATCGCCGGGTTCGTTTGTCGAAAAGCACAGACCGTAATATTTGACAGCGTTTACGTATTTGCATATTATACTGATGAAATAACAACGAGCGGCGGCCCAATGGGAATTCATGGGCTGCCGGGGATGATACTTGGCGTAACAATTCCAAGAATGTTCTCCAGTTGGATTGCCACCAAAGTGCAGATCGCCGGCGTAAATACGAATAGTATCGCAGCACCAACAAAGGGAAAAAAGAAACCAGCTTTGGAATTGAAACAACAG
>JAICPX010000565.1 GCA_025929635.1 Chitinophagaceae bacterium | reverse complement strand
TTCTTTTTCCGGGGTTTTATTGCGTCAGGCAACAGCGTTTTCATTCCGTTTTGCAAGCATTATTTTCATCTTGACCAGTTCCAAAGCCAATTGGTGGATTTTGCATTTTATAGTGCTTATTACGTTGGCGCATTATTACTTTTTGCGTATGGTGCATTTGGGGGGAACGATTTGGTTGCGAAATGGGGGTATAAAAAAAGTATTGTATACGGACTGCTATTCTCAGCATTAGGTGCTGCCGCAATGATCATTGCCGTGAACGCAAACACATTTGCTGGTATGCTTGCCGGTCTATTTATAGTTGCACTTGGTTTTTCATTACAACAAACAGCTGCGCAACCGTTCGCAATCAACCTGGGTGATCCTTCAACAGGAATGAGCCGGGTAAATCTTGGCGGCGGGGTAAACTCATTTGGAACAACTATTGGCCCGATCGTGGTCGCTTTTGCATTGTTTGGAACTACTGCAGCTATTACTGATGAAAAGATCGCCTCGTTGAGTCTTAGCAAAGTGATTATTCTATACACTTGTGTTGGACTTTTATTTATTGGAGCTTCCGCACTCTTTTATTTTTCCAGGAAAGTACCCGCGGGTATCTCTACGGAAAAAACCGAAAATGCTAATAAGGCATTATACTCACTTTTGATCATGACTGGTTTGCTGATCATCATGTTTGTTCCTGTTTTCAACAGCTATAAAACTGATCCGTTGACATTATCGGTCACTGAGAAGCATGACCTTGAAACCTATAGGATGAAATGGTTACTTGGCGCCTTGGCTGTAGTTGTTGTTGGCTTACTGGTTTCAAACTTTAGTGCAAGAAGGAAGCCTGAAGGGTGGGGCGCTATGCGTTATCCGCAACTGGTATTGGGCATGCTTGGAATCTTTGTATACGTCGGCGCCGAAGTAACGATAGTGAGTAACCTGGCCGAATTATTGAAACAGCCTGCTTTTGGTGGTTATCAATCGTCAGAAGTCGCACCATTCATCTCAATGTATTGGGGCAGCCTGATGATCGGGCGCTGGACCGGCGCTATTTCAGTTTTCAATCTTAAAAAATCCACGCAACAGATTTTGATGTTCGTTGTTCCGTTGGTTGCTTTTGGGATCATTATCGCTGTCAGTGCGATCTCGCAGTACGATGTAAGCCCCTTGTATTATTATATACTATGTGTGTTCATCCAAATGGCTGCATTCTATATCAGCAAAGACAAGCCAGCAAGAACTTTACTAATATTCTCGTTACTGGGCGTTGCAGCGATGTTGCTTGGTATTTTTACAACTGGTAAAGTGGCAATTTATGCGTTCTTGAGCGGTGGTTTGTTTTGTTCGATCATGTGGCCGGCGATCTTTAACCTGGCAATCCTGGGATTAGGAAAGTATACAACGCAAGGTTCGGCATTTCTTATTATGATGATTCTTGGCGGCGGCATAATTCCCCCAATCCAGGGTAAAATGGCTGATTATATTCAACAGGCAAACCCGGATATTGTTGGTTATGGTATTCATCAATCTTATTGGATTGCGGTTCTTTGTTTTGCCTACCTCGCTTTCTTTGGATTTGCAGTAAAAGGCATTTTAAGAAAACAGGGAATAGATTATGAAGCCAAAGCCGATGTAGATCTTGTGCCATCGGAAACTTCTCCGGAGGGACCGTTAGACGTAACAAGAAACAAGTAGTAAAGCAGAAAAATATAGTTTAATGGCTAAGAAAAAAGCAGGGCATGTAATTCCACCTACGGTAACGCCACTTGCGATTGGGATCGATATTGGTGGCACGGGTACCAAGTACGGTATTGTCGACCGTGATGGGAATGTTTTATTCTCCGGTGAAATGTCCACCAAGAAACACAAAACGATCGAGAGTTTTATTGATGAATTGCATCAAGTAGTTTCAGAGGCAATTGAGAATGCCGGGGGCATAGGCAGAATGAAGGGAATTGGTGTCGGCGCCCCCAATGGAAATTACTATACCGGCACAATTGAATATGCACCAAATCTTCCATGGAGAGGGATCATTCCGCTGGCAAAACTTGTCTCGGATAAATTTCATTTGCCCGTCACACTTACCAATGATGCCAATGCTGCAGCAATTGGTGAAATGATGTATGGCGCGGCAAAAGGGATGAAGGATTTCATAATGATCACTCTTGGCACCGGCGTTGGGAGCGGCATTGTTGCCAATGGTCACCTGATCTACGGTCATGATGGGTTTGCCGGTGAATTGGGACATACGATCATTATTCCTGGTGGACGTATTCACGAAGGAACGGGTAAACATGGTTCCCTGGAAAGCTACGCTTCTGCTACAGGCGTTAGATTGACCGCCATTGAGTTCTTGGAGAAAAATAAAAAACCAAGCCTGCTAAGGAAAGTATCACCCGATATGCTTGATTCAAAGGCCGTTTATGATGCGGCAATTGAAGGCGATGAACTTGCCAAAGAGATTTTTAATTATACGGGAAAAATTTTAGGGCTTGCATTGGCAAATGCGGTGATGACAACAAGTCCGGAAGCAATCATCTTATTTGGCGGACTTACCAAATCGGGTGAGTACATATTAAAGCCAACCCGTGACAGTATGGAAGAAAACCTGATCCAAGTTTTTCAAAACAAGGTGAAGATCCTGATCAGTCATTTAAAAGAAGCACATGCAGCAATACTTGGGGCAAGTGCGTTGGTGTGGGAGAAAGAGCAGTGACCCCATTTATAATTCTGATCTCTGCGGAATTATTGATTATTGATTATTAATTATTGTGTTCCATCTGCTAGATTCTTCTCACTCAGTGATACCACTAAATAATCAATAATTTTTTTACC
>JAICPX010000357.1 GCA_025929635.1 Chitinophagaceae bacterium | reverse complement strand
TTGTTATCCGCCCGAAAATGGTGGCAGCAGCGCTACGATACTATTATTATTCAACACTGTGTTTTCAGTTATGATTTGCTTATCCACCGCTATCAGGTACTTTGTACTGGCTAATGCAGGATAATCTCTATGCAAAATATTTATCAAACTGTCTGTATCCGTCGCAGATACAGAAACAGAATTGCCAGCGATATCGGCAAGCCTTCCAAATAAGATAATCCTTAAACTCATAAAGCCAACTTTACAAGGATAGCCTGGAAACACGGAGTCACGGAGTGCACAAGGGAACACAGAATTTGATCTCCGTGTACCTCAGTGATCTTTGTGTCTCTGTGTTATTTTTTCCTGGTTCATTTTAGAAAATACACAGGACAACAAATTTACTCATACTGTCCTGAATGGCATATTTAAAATTTACCTTTGCTCAAAGTTGTTATATGGGCAAAGAAAAGGATCACATCAGCGATGATCACAAGGCATTTATCGAAAATCAGAAGATGTTTTTTGTATCAACGGCACCATTAAGCGCTGAATCACACATCAATCTTTCGCCAAAAGGATTTGATTGTTTCAGGATCCTTTCTCCTACCAGGGTTGGCTACCTGGATATTGTCGGCAGCGGTAATGAGACATCAGCCCACCTGCTGGAAAATAATCGCATCACTTTTATGTTTTGTTCTTTTGACGGACCACCAAAGATCCTGCGACTCTATGGAAAAGGATATACCGTTTTGCCCGGTGACCCGGAATGGGATGATCTGTCAAAAGAGTTTGCTATTCTTCCTGCAACAAGACAGATCATCGTTGCTGATGTTCTGAAAGTAAAAACATCCTGCGGTTTTGGTGTGCCGCTTTATGATTACAAGGATCAACGGGATCATGCAATAAAATGGGCGGAAAATAAGGGCGAGGATGGCCTCGAAGAATACAAAAAGGAAAAAAATATGATCAGCATGGATGGCTTGCCTGCACCTATTGCAACATTGTTTACTTGATTTAAGCGGAAGTAAATAGTAATTTATACGAAGCAATGATCAATACAAGTGCTAACAGGTACTGCAGGATATTTTGTTTGAATTTTAATGAACCAAACCAGGCGCCACAAATTCCCCCTACAAATGCCACGGCAACATAGGCGTACATATCAGCGCTGAAACTAATACCCTTCTGTAGCTGGCCGGCGAGACCCGACAATGAATTCACAAATATGAACAAGGCGCTGATCGCTGCAGTTTGTTTCATATCTGCCCATTTCAATAACAATAAAATCGGTGATAAAATTATGCCGCCTCCAATCCCGATCAGGCCGGAGAGTAAACCGATAGCGGCGCCTATCAGTAATGATAAGATGACGTCTGCTTTTTTGATTTCCGCTATCTTAATATTTGCAAAAAACAAAAAACGGATAATTGGTATTAATAATAATATGCCAAGTATTTTTTTATAGATATCATCAGCTAAAGCCATCCTTCCTCCCAAATATGCCATCGGGACCGAGGTGATCGCAAAAGGCAGGAAAAGCTTCCAGTTAAAATGTTTACCGCGATAAAATTGTATGAATGAAGTCAACGATACAAAAAGATTCAATAGTAATGCAGTTGGTTTCATTATTTCGGGAGTAATGCTAAACAGGGCCATCAATGCCAAATAACCACTGGCGCCACCATGGCCAACAGACGAATATAAAAATGCAACAAGAAATAAGAGTATATAGAAAAGAATGATCGTTTCCACAAAAAGTTATTGTGGCAATAAATATACATTAACCGCGTCACCTCCATTAAGCGAAGTTCTTTCTTCGGCAATTTCTATAAGGCAATTGGCCTTTGCAAAGGAACTGAGACGATAAGATTCCTGTGCATCCAAAGGGACGGCGGTGTTACCGCTACAGGACCCTTTCAGGAAATGTGTAAGACCGGCAGCTTTCTGAAACGATTTTCCCAAAGGCATATTTATTTTCTGCAAGCCGATCTTTCTTTTAGTTAGTTTTTCCAGTGCAGGAATTACATATTGATAAAAACAGGTAAGAACGGAAGAAGGGTTTCCGGGCAAGCCAAATACAAGTTTGTTTCCCCTGGTTCCGGCATAAAGCGGTTTACCTGGTCGCTGCTTTACTTTATGAAAAAGTTTTTGAACGCCGCAGTCGGTGGCGGCCTGCAATACAAAATCATAATCGCCAACACTAATGCCGCCGGTCAACAAAACAAGATCACTCTGTTCTAGTGCTTTTTTTAATGCCGATGTTGTTGCATTGGGGTTATCGTTGGTGTATAGAATTTGTATATTCTCAATCTGCAATTGTTCAAGTACTGCTTTCAGCGCAAATGAATTTGATTCATAAACCTGTCCGTGTTGGAGTGGTTTACCCGGTTCCTGCAACTCATTCCCTGTGATAATGATAGTTATTGATGGATTGGGAAAAACATTTACTTCATTAATCCCGATGCCGGCGAGAAAACCAATGGCGGCAGGAGATAAAACATTTTCTCTTTCTATTGCCAATTCCCGGGCTTTTATTTCGGAACCTTTTGGTCTTACGCTTGTGCCCTGTTGGATCATTTCATCTTCAATGATCAGTTCTCCGTTGTCTGTTCTTATTTTTTCCTGCATCACCACCGTGTCAGCGCCTGAAGGCACTGCTGCGCCGGTAAAGATCCTCACGGCATTACCCGGAGCCAGGCTAAGATTTTCATTGCTGCCGGCTGCCACTTCTCCAATTATTTTTAACCGCTTATTTTTTTTCCATCCTTCAAAAGAAAAAGCATAACCGTCCATTGAAGATTGGGGGAAGGCCGGAATATCCATTATTGCATAAACATCTTCGGCTAAAACTAAACCAGCAGCGTGCTGCAATTGCAAAATGACTGGTTGCAACGAAGACACATTTTCATCAATTAATCGTTTTGCTTCATTAACGGAGATCATCATCAAAAAGGTTTTCTCGAAGATTGAGCATTGAACATTGAAAATTGAACATTTTCTATGATTGGCTTGTTAAATAAATGTTCAAGGCACAAGACTGAATTTTCAATATTCAATGTGGGGAATTTAGCCGCCAATAGTTATCATGCTCCTGTTATGTATTTCTTCAGGGTGAAGATGCTCAAAATCTGTTGTGAATTGCCCGCCCAATTCCTTTGCCTTGCTCCGGATGTTCTGATGGATCAAAGGAATTACATCTTCACCATTTCGTAATGGAGTTAACAGGTCGGTTTCTTTTTCTGCGAACAAGCAATTCTTCATTTTGCCATCAGCAGTCAATCTTATCCTGTTGCAATCGCCGCAAAAATTGGCACTCATGGTACTGATAAAAGCAAACGTCCCCGGGTGGCCCGGCACCGAATACGCTTTTGAAGTATCATGTTTTTCATCCTGCAAACGCTCTACCTGGTATTTTGATTCGATCACTTCCAGCATTTGCTGCATGGTAAAAACTTTATTGCTTGTCCACCAGTTACCGGTAAAAGGCATGAATTCGATAAAACGAACATGTACCGGCTGGTGTTTTGTCCACTCCACAAAATCATTGATCTCATTATCATTTAAGCCTTTCATCACTACCATATTCACCTTTACATGAAAATTTCTTTTCAACAAAAGCTGGATGTTATCATAGATCTTTTCAAACTGGTTTCTCCTTGTGATCAGCTGAAATTTTTCCGGTTGCAGCGTATCAAGACTGATATTGAGAGAATGAACACCAGACTCGTCAAGTATATCGGCAAATTCATGTAATCGTGAACCGTTGGTTGTGATCGTCAATTTTACCGGTAGCTTGGATAATGTACGGATAATGTCACCGGCGTCTTTCCTTACCAAAGGTTCGCCACCGGTCAAACGGATCTTATTGACACCAAGACTTACAAAAATTTTGGATAAGGTTTCGATCTCATCTTTCTGCATCAGTTTTGATGCCGGTGTGAAATCGTAATCCTCTTCAGGCATACAGTAAAAGCATCGCAGATTGCAATTATCCGTAAGTGAAATGCGGAGGTAATTATGAACCCTATTGTATTTATCAACGATCATTTTTCAAAATGGGGCGAATAACAAATTTATTAATTCTCCGGGAGCTTACCTGAATTAATTGAGGTCTCCGGATATATCGTTTTAGACCACGGAGTCACGCTGGCACATAGAAACACAGAGTTTACCTAGCTTATTTGAACTATTTTCCGTGTCACCCTGTGTTCTCCTTGCCTCCGGCGGTTGAAAAGCCAAATTGTTTTATACCCGGATCGCCAATTGACATTTAACCTGAGGGACCTGCTACTGAGAAGATTTCTTAAATCTTAGCAGGCAGTTTCGATGGTTTTAGTTATACTGCGGTATTTTAACTCAATCTTTAATGGAACTAAAAGGTAGTCATACAGTAAGTGCAACACCGATCACACTCTGGGAGATGCTGATGGACACTAACACCCTTTCGAAAATAATCCCGGGTATTTCCACCCTGGAAAGAACCGGAGATCATTCATACAAATCAATTCTTGAAATAAAGGCTGGCCCGATAAGCACTTCCTTTACCGGGGATGCCCGGATGGAAGATATCGTGGAGCAAAAGAAGTTTACATTAAAAATGCAGCAGAGCAATAAAATGGGTAATGCAAATTCAACGATGATTGTAGAATTGCGGCCAGTTAATGAAACCGAAACCGAAGTTGTTTTTGACGGGGAGATCAAAATTACGGGGCTGTTGGCATCAATGGGTCAAAAGGTTTTAGGCGGCGTGGCCAATATGCTTACCAGGCAGTTTTTTGCCAATCTTGATAATGAACTGGCTAAGCAATCAGGTTTTTGAATTTCTTAAAGTATCGTAGTCTTCTGCAGTATCAATATCGATGTTTCCTTTTGAAAATAGAATTGTAGCCACCGATTCACTGTGTTCCCGGATGATCTTTTTTGCACCCACATCTCCTTTCAGCTGCATCAATTCGTCAAAAAGAGATCGATCAAAAAGAGCAGGAGGACCGATTGTTTCGCCATAGCTACAGGTAACAATTGGTTTATGCGTTTGTTTATGCGAAGTTATCAGGTCATTTAGCAATTCAGATGAAATATAAGGCTGATCGCATACCAAAAGAATTACTGCCTGGGTCGATGGAGAATTGAATAGAAC
>JAICPX010000651.1 GCA_025929635.1 Chitinophagaceae bacterium | reverse complement strand
GAATTCTTGATCTTCCCAAAATAATGTTGGCGATTGGCTGTGCAAATAGTAAGAAAATAGGCTCCATTACTACTATAATCCCATGTTGAAAGCCTTGCTGGTGGAATCCTATATCTATTCCGAAATCGTTCGGGCATCGCTTTAATAATTAAACAGTAATCGCTAATAAATCTCGTCGTTATATTCTGGCATCACAATTTTTCCTTCGCCAGATTTTCTGTTGGAGATATGTATTTTTCGTACATGGTTTGGTGAAGTGATCGGGACATCAGTTTTTCTATTTCAATAGTTTGAAAATCGTAATCTTTCCTTTGAAACTCGTTAGGGAGATGCCGGTGGGTAAAGTTCCTTTGCATACATGGCCGAAATAAGCCCGTTAATAAATCAGTAAGTTTGTGGGAGATGGGTAAGGTAGAAACCATAGAAGAATTCTACAAACAAAAATTTGGTTGGATCCCCGATAACCTGCGTAAGGAGATCGGGCACACGGCAAAATTCGACCAACAGCCCATTAAGGCATCGACAAGAATATCTTCCTTGTTCCTGGGGTTATTGCAAAGACAATTTCCAATCGACGAAAATCATCAATCATTGCAATTTCGTTCGGCATCTGATTTTGCTATGCAATTGAATGTGCATGTCAATCATCTGAACAGGGCGGTAAAAAAAACAACTGACAAGACGACATCGCAGATCATTGCCAAAAGAATTTTACAGGAAGCAAGAATTTTGCTGAAACTCAGTCCATGGAATGTATCGGAGATCGCCTGTTCTTTAGGATTTACTGAAACAACTCATTTCAATAACTCTTTTAAGAAACATGTAGGGTTAAGTCCGTTGAAGTTTAGGAATATTTGAATGTCATGAAAAAATTCTCAAAGACATTTTTGAAATGCATAAACGAAACACAGATCACCAGTATCCGGGTAGGTAAGGGCAGGGAGAAATTCACCGGTATTTGGATGGTTGTTGTCAAAGACCGGATCTTTGGCCGCTCTTACTATGGTGCAGAGAGAAGCTGGTATACTGCTTTTTTAAATGGTGACAATGGTGACATTAAATGTGCAAAAGACATCTTACCGGTAAAAGGTTTGAAACCTACAGACATGAATACCATCACAAAAGCGATCAATAAGGCGTACGAAAAAAAATACCTGGTAAAAGGCTATAATAAAAAATGGGTTGACGGTCTTTGCGAACCTGAAAGAGTAGCCCGAACGATGGAGTTTATTCCTGTTTGAAACAGGATCTTATCAATGTACTTAATTCTTTCCGCTATCTAAGTTTAATTCTTAATCGTAAGGATCATGAAAGCGGTTCTGGTTTCGGTGAGCCTCCTGCCGGTTTTGATTTATCATCAGGCAACGGAATAAATTCTTTGTTGTCATTGGGCGGCAGTATAATTCTACCGTGCTTCCAATCTTCTTTAGCTTGTTCAATGCGTTCTTTCCGGGAGGAAACAAAATTCCACCAGATAAAACGTTCACCTAATGGTTCCCCGCCTAAGAGCATTAGAGTAGTGTCTTCCTTTGCAATCAGTAAGGGGTCAACATCTTTACTGAATACAATCATTTTTCCTTGTTCATAAATAATTCCAGATACTTCGATACTTCCCTTTACAATGTAAAACCCTCTTTCGGTATGTTCTTTTGGAAGTCCAAATTTGGCACCTTGCTGTAGAGCAACATGCAGGTAAAACAAGGGTGAATGCGTTTTGACATTGTTTTGCAGGCCATATGCATTGCCTGCTATCAGCCGCATCCATACACCCTTATCAGTATAAACAGGAAGTTGTTCGGGGGTGTAGTTATTAAAAGACGGTGCAGCTTCTTCATCCTTTTCGGGAAGTGCCACCCAGGTCTGAATCATTTCTAATCCTCCGGTAAGCGCAGTTG
>JAICPX010000398.1 GCA_025929635.1 Chitinophagaceae bacterium | reverse complement strand
ATTGGCCGTGCTAATTTTTTTGCTTTCACTGCTTCTTTTGGAAGAATGTCATGCACACTCCATGGATAAAACAAGTGACCTTTCTCATTTATGAATGGAAGGTTATTTAAATAAAGGACCAGGATCTTTCCCTGGTAAGATTTTAATTGGGGCATTAGCCAGTAATAACCGGTCACATCATGTTGATTTTGTCCCATCCAGATCCATGCTTCAAGGGTTTCATCAGCATCAAGTTTTGCCCTGATTTCTTTGACCGTTTCTCTGTCGTCAAAACTGCCGACGGTTTTTTCATAGGGTGAGCCAGCCAATAATCCTCTCCACCAATTTATTCTCGCCTCCCAGCCTTCGTCGGTATCAATATCCTTTAAAGGTCCTACACCCCATGCATCTTTTATTTCAATTACTTCTCCATTCAATGATTCATCCAATTTCATTGCTTCTTTCAGCAAATTGACATCAGCATGTTGAAAAACTATATGTAACATACAAAACTCTCTTTAGTTTAATCAAGGACACAAAGTCCACGAAGAACTCATCAAGTCAACAAAGGAAATAGTTCAATGAATTTCTTTGTGCCCGTTGTGATTACGTTGTGTTCTACAAAAGTCATTATTTAGTTAGTTGTATTGTTTTTTATTTTAATCGCCAAAAACAAATAATTATTAGCTGCACCAATCACTTCATAGTTAACATAAAAACTTTCCGTGAATATTTTAAACGCCATGAACTCATGTTTCGGCACTGCAAATTCGTCAAATAACAGAATATCGTCATCATTTAAAAAACGATATAGCTGGGATAATGAAAACAAAGTGGCGCTGAAAAGGTCAGCATCCAAATGAATAAGTTTCCTCCGTTCACTTTTATATTGTTCCAAAAAAGGAACTAATGTATCCTGGAAAAGACCCTTATAAAAACCCGCCCTTGGATCACTAATATTTAATGCCTCTAACGCGACCGCCATAGCTCCCTTTCCGAATGGCCCAAAATTTTCCGGTAATCCCTCAAATGTATCGAACCCATAAAATTTTGAGCCGGGGTTCTTATTATGATCAAGCCACCATCTGAATGAATGTCCCCCGCTAACGCCAAACTCAAAATAATCTATCGCCGAGCTATCCAGCTTTTCAGTTTTACTTATTTCTTCATATAACTTATATCTCCTGGTGTAATCCCATTTGCCTTGATACCAGTCATTGTAGCCATCCACTTTTGTGTTGCTTCGCCATTTACTGAGCTTACTCATATAATAAGCATTCAGAAAAAACCCGGTAAATGGTTCGAAGATTCCATGAAGTCTCCACTTCATGAAAAGCGATTTTGATTTTCGTATAATGTCAAGTGTTGTCAGGAATGATTATTTGCTTAATTCAACTGCGCCTTCTCCCACTTTATCCATCTCGATTTTCAAATTTTCAATGATAAACTCCTGTCTTTCCGGCGTGTTCTTACCCATATAGTATTCCAATAATAATTGTATATGATCCCCCTGGTCGAGCCGCATCAATTGCTTGCGCATATCGGCACCAATAAATAATGCAAATTCATCAGGACTTATTTCACCCAACCCTTTAAATCTTGTGATCTCAGGTTTGGTTCCCAATTTCTTGATCGCTGCTTTTATTTCTTCGTCACTATAACAATAAATAGTTTCCTGTTTATTTCTTACCCGGAACAATGGCGTCTCCAAAACATACACTTTTTCATGTTTCACCAGGTCGGGAAAGAATTGCAAAAAGAAGGTCATCAATAACAAACGAATATGCATTCCATCCACATCGGCATCGGTAGCGATCACAATATTATTATAGCGGAGACCTTCCAGTCCTTCTTCAATATTCAATGCATGTTGCAACAGATTGAATTCTTCGTTTTCATACACCACTTTTTTTGTGAGACCAAAGCAATTGAGTGGCTTACCGCGCAAACTAAATACGGCCTGTGTTTCTACATTCCTTGATTTCGTAATTGAGCCGCTGGCACTATCACCCTCTGTAATAAACACCGTTGTTTCATTCATCTTTGCCACATATTCTTCTCTCCCTCTTGCCGGCGGCTCATCATTTAAATGATAACGACAGTCACGCAGTTTTTTGTTATGCAGGTTTGCTTTCTTCGCTCTTTCATTTGCCAGTTTCTTAATTCCTGAAAGTTCTTTTCTTTCTCTCTCGCTTTGTTCAATCCGCTTTTTTAATTCTTCGGCAGTAGAGGCATTTTTATGCAGATAGATCTCGAGCTCTTTTGAGAAGAAATCGCCGATAAAATTCCGCATGGTTGGCCCCCCTTCAGCTACATTCACTGACCCCAGCTTTGTTTTTGTCTGGCTTTCAAAAACCGGTTCGACAACCCGAACAGAAATGGCGGCTACTATCCCGGTTCTAATATCGGCGGCATCATAATCCTTTTTATAAAAATCACGAATGGTTTTTACATATGCCTCGCGAAAAGCCTGCTGGTGGGTGCCGCCCTGCGTCGTATGCTGGCCATTGACAAAGCTGTAAATGTCCTCGCCATATTCGTTGGTATGAGAGATCGCCACTTCAATATCATCGCCAATTAAATGTATGATCGGGTAACGGATCTCGTCTTCATTCGTCTTGCGCTGAAGAAGGTCAAGTAATCCATGCTTACTTACAAACGACTTGCCATTGAAAATAATTTTCAATCCCGCATTCAGAAAACAATAGTTCCAGATCTGGTTTTCTAAAAACTCGGGATGAAACTTGAAATTCTTGAATACGGTTTCATCAGGAATAAAGGTGACGATTGTTCCATTATCTTCCCCTGACTTTGTTTCCTTGTGTTCCTTAATTAAAAAGCCCCTTTCGAATTCGGCAGTTTTTTCTTTACCATCTCGAATGGCTTTTACCTTGAAATAAGTGCTCAATGCATTCACTGCTTTTGTACCGACCCCATTCAAACCGACGGATTTCTGGAAAACTTTACTGTCATACTTTGCACCCGTATTTATTTTACTCACCACATCCACAACTTTTCCAAGCGGAATGCCTCTTCCATAATCACGAATCGTAACCTGCCGGCCTTCAACTGTTATCTCAACCGTTTTTCCATAACCCATCGTGTATTCATCGATACAGTTGTCGATCACTTCTTTTGCCAGCACATAGATCCCATCATCAGGCGATGAACCATCACCCAATTTGCCAATATACATTCCCGGTCGTAGACGAATATGTTCTTTCCAGTCGAGGGATTTGATGCTCTCTTCGTTGTAATCGAAAAGATTGGTCCTGGCAGACTCTTTTGGAGCCGTGTCCTTTGGTTTTTCTTTTTGCTTTGCCATTTTATACGGTACTTGCGAGGCGAATTGCGAGGCCATGCCGAAACAATCTCCTCATATAATTTTTTATAGGTTATCAGGTTTTAATTTTAAACAACCTCCTATGCAACGCTAGTTTCGTGGTTCCATTCAATCTTCAGGTTCAATACGGGCAAATATACCGAAACAGATTTTTCTGCATAATTTCAGACTTATTAACTCCTGTTAATAAGATCCCGTTCAGTAATGAACAAGAATTCTAAAGAACGATACAAATCCTTTTATCCAAAGACCCGCAATGCCTGGCGCAAATGGCTGGAGAAAAATCATTCCACTTCGCCCGGCGTTTGGCTCATCTATGATAAAAAATCTACAGGCAAGGTTAAACTGGTTTATAACGACGCCGTGGAAGAAGCGCTATGCTTTGGCTGGATCGACAGTACAATGAGGCCATTGGATGAAGGACATTTTATGCAGCGTTTCACCCCGCGGAAATCAAAAAGCGGCTGGAGCGGTTTAAACAAAAAACGTATCGAAAAAATGATAGCAGGGGGATTGATGACAGGTGCAGGGTTTGAAAAAATTGAAGCCGCAAAAAAAGACGGAAGCTGGGAAAGTTTTGATCATATTGATGCCATACAATTGCCTGAAGACTTTCAAAAAGCTTTATCCGGGAATAAAAAAGCAAAAGCCAATTTTGAGAATTTTCCCCCATTCTCAAAAAAACAATTCTTATATCATATCAACCAGGCAAAAACAAAAGCCACCCGTAAACAGCGAATAAAGCTTTGTGTGAAGATGGCTTCAATCAATAAAAAACCAGGTGTTGAAGGATTCAAGCTGTGAATCAATTGGTGGGATATTATCCCAATATAACAGCATTTAGCAAATGAAAATCTATCTGGAATTGAGCATTTTCATTTCGAACTTCGGACTATTTATTTCTACATTGGTATAATTAAAAACAAAATCTTTGCCACCCTGGTTGATATCAATACGAAATGGCAAACGGAAGGCCCCGGCATTTTTCCAATCAGAAAACCTTACTGATATAGTTTGTTTTATGTTGTCCGGATTCATAAATTCCAGTGTCGACAATCTACTGTCTTCTGTTTCAAAATAGAATGTACTGGCCTGGCTGTACATGTCCCTGGCCCGCACCCTGTAAAGTGTTTTGCCCTCACGCCTGACGGTATCTGCATTTTCAAAATCATGAAACCGCTGCT
>JAICPX010000171.1 GCA_025929635.1 Chitinophagaceae bacterium | reverse complement strand
ATCAGTTGCCTGCAACGGAATTGGTATGCAAATTTGGTCAATACCAACAGTGTTGTTACTTGTAATGCTTAATTGTGTTGTGGACGGTTAGATCACCGCAAAGTACCAACCCGCTATTTATCCCGGTCGATCGTTGCAAAATACCCGTAGTAATAGCGGGTAACGTTGCTGTAATCAATTTTTATAAGAAATATCAACATAATACCATGAATACTTTATTGCAATACTTCAAAGAGATCGCAATAAAAAGTCACCTCCGGATTTCCAGCCAGGAACTATTGAAGGATTGTGTCTTTGGGATTGATGGCATTAACCGGAAGCTTTTGATTGTAAAAAACCAAAACGAAACGTTTTGTTCGTCTGTTATTAACCTGGATGATATAAAGCGATGCTCTATAAAAAAGGAATACAGGTCCATTGGGGCAAATGGCCTGGAAAGCAAGAGACTTGAGCATTATCTCTCGAAGATCTTTCTGCGGTTAGAATTTGCAAACGGCAGGGAAGGAACAGAGGTCTTATTTTACCAGGACAGGTCAAATCCTCTTTATGAAGTTCATAAGTTGACAAACAAAGCCCGGTTATGGGAGACGATGCTTTCTAAAATGAGATCCTCGTCCAAAAATATTCCTGCTAATTAAATAGTAACAAAAAATTCAATCAATCATTAAATTTTATGCAATGCAAAAAAGACAAAATAAGCTTATGCTGACCAAAGATGACCATGCCAAAATAATGTCATATGTAAAAAGAGGATTTCCAAATACTACATTCAATAGAAACGATGCACGGGGATTGGAAATGGAATTGAAAAAGGCAAAAATTGTAAATACGGAAGAATTGCCAACTGATGTGGTTCGCTTGAACTCAACAGTTGTTATTAAAGAAGAAAAGCAAGGCAAAATGATTCAGCTAACGGTGGTAACCCCCGAAAATGCTGATAACATAAACAAAAAAATATCAATTATGTCGCCTATCGGCACAGCACTGATTGGATTTCGGAAAGGAGAGAAGGTCAAATGGAAGGTGCCGGCAGGTAGTAAATCTTTTATGATCATGGATGTGTACCATCAGTAAAATTTAGCCCGGGGATCAGGTAAGTTAGAACTGAATAACTTTCGATGCCGCAGTAAAATCTTCCATCATTACAGTAAAAGCTGGCATTGAATGCCCTTTTGTTCAGAACTAATTTCATACCTGAAAACCGGGCTTTCTGCATTAAAACCGGTCATAGCGATTGTTTAGTGTCTGATTCATGTCATTTCGAAAATTGAAATTTGCGTTTCTTTCGGCCTGTCAGCAACGATCCTTGTGACCTCGTGAATGTTCCGCTCCGGTCAATACTATACAATGTCAAAAACAGCAGCAATAGGGTTCAAAAAAGTAAGGAAGTATTTTGAGGATTTTGAATTGAATGAAGGACGAACAACCGGGAAGCGGACAATCACAGGTGATGATATCGATCTGCATGCTGAAGAATCAGGAGATTATTTTCCTCATCATATGGATGCCGAATGGTGCAAGACACAGCCTTTCAAAAAGAGAATGGCACATGGTACATTGGTGTTGACCATAGCAATTGGTTTAACAGCCGATGTGATCAATGAAGTTTGCATGACTTACGGTTACGACCGTATACGTTTTGTAAAACCCGTTTTCATCGATGATACCATTCATGTAATGACAAAGATCAAAGAGAAGAAAGACCATAAGAGGCCGGGCTTCGGATTAATAGTTGAGCAGGTTGAGACATTTAATCAGAACAATGAATTGGTGATGGTATGTGAACATGTTTACCTGGCAGAGAAAGAAGGAAGTTAAGTATGGCAGCGATCACTTTAAACGGAATAACATGGGGACACAGCAGGGGTATCACACCTTTGCTGGCAGCATCACAACGTTATGCTGAATTGCACCCGGAAGTTGAAATAAGGTGGCAACCGCGAACATTACAGGAGTTTGCTGATTTTCCTATAGAAGAACTTACCAAAGATTATGATCTGCTGATCATCGATCATCCCTGGGTGGGTTGTGCTGCGGCTACGGAATCTGTTCTTCCTTTAAACGAGTATTTGCCGCAATCTTACCTGGACGATCAATTGGACAATTCTGTTGGTTATTCTCATTCCAGCTACAACTATGATAACAAACAATGGGCTTTAGCCATTGATGCAGCCACCCCGGCTGCCAGTTACCGAAAAGATCTTTTTGAGAGGAACAATTACCAACTACCCGGAACATGGAATGATGTATTAGCATTAGCCAAAGCAGGTAAAGTTGCCGTTCCTGCAATTCCAATCGATCTGCTGATGAATTTTTATAGTTTTTGTATTGCCCATGGTAAAGAACCCTTTGAAACGGAAGAGGAGATCATAAACGGGAATACGGGTGTTGCCGCAATAGAAACCATGAAAGAACTGTACTCATCGGTTGATAAGAAAATGTTTGAATGTAACCCGATCGCCGTTGCAGAATTAATGAGTACAACTGATGACTACTGGTATTGTCCTTTTGCCTATTGCTACTCTAATTATTCCCGGATTGGATTTGCAAAAAAGTTGCTTTATTATACTGATGTGGTTACAATCAATGGAGTCAAATTAAGGACGACGATAGGCGGAACCGGTCTTGCTGTGTCTTCATTCAGCAATTATAGAGAAACGGCAATTGATTTCGCCTCGTGGGTTGTTTCAGGTGAAATTCAAAGAACATTATACGTGCAGCATGGCGGTCAGCCGGGGCATCGCTCAGCGTGGATCGATACATCGGCAAATCAACTCACAAATAATTTCTTCCAAAACTTAATACCAGTGATGGATAACGGTTATGTGCGGCCGCGGTATAATGGCTACTTGTATTTCCAGGATCATGCAGGTGAGCCGTTGCATAGATGTTTGCTAAGAGATGAGGACCCTGAATCAGCATTAAATGAAATGAACAAAATATATAAAGAAAGCATTTTGTCCGCCAGCCGGCGGACACCTACGGAGAAAAACCGATCAATAGCATCAGTGTGATGGAATTACCTTTAAAAGGAATAACAGTTTTGGAATTCAGCCAATACCTCTCCGGGCCTTCGGCGGGATTGCGATTGGCTGACCTGGGTGCAAGAGTAATTAAGATCGAACGACCAGATACCGGTGACGCAGGAAGAAAACTTGCCATTAAAAATCTTTGGGTTGATGAAAGTTCACTATTATTTCACACGATCAACCGGAACAAAGAAAGTATAACCGCTGACCTGAAAAACATCGAAGACCTGGCATTGGTAATAAAACTGATCGCAAAAGCCGATGTGCTCATCCACAATTTTCGTCCGGGTGTAATGGAGAGAACGGGTTTGGGCTATGCAGCAGTGAGAATGATAAATCCCAAACTCATTTACGCTGAAATATCCGGGTATGGTAAAACAGGTCCATGGAAAAATAAACCGGGTCAAGATCTTCTTTTGCAGTCAATGACCGGATTAGCACTTACAACAGGTAATGGCACAAATGGACCCGTACCCTTTGGAATTGCAGTGGCAGATATTCTATGCGGATCACAATTGGTACAGGGAATATTAGCGGCCCTGATCAGGAGGCAACGAACAGGTAATGGGGCATTGATCGAAGTAAGCTTGATGGAGACATTGATCGATTTTCAGTTTGAATTGTTCACCACATATTTTGCGTCAAACAATCAGCCACAAAGAGGCAATGTCAACAATGGTCATCCATTGTTAGGTGCGCCTTATGGCCTGTATAAAACAACAAATGGGTATATAGCGCTTGCGATGATGGATATATACCAGCTGGCGGATGCGATCAATTGCCCGGCAATAAAAGAATTTTCAAAGAATGAAGCGTTTGCAAAACGTGATGAAATAAAAACTTTACTGGCTGATCATCTTAGTAATAATACTTCAGCGTATTGGATAGAAAGATTGCATGAACATGATCTCTGGGCAATGGAAGTTCTGGATTGGGAAAACATGTCGGAGCATGAAGCCTATAAGGTCTTAAAGATGGAACAGGTGATCCGTGCAAATGGCAAAGAGATCCTGACAACAAGGTGCCCGATAAAAATTAATGGGGAAAGACTATACTCGGACAGGCCGGCGCCGAAGTTAGGGCAGGATAAGAAGGTTATATTGGAGGAGTTTGGGTTAGAGTCGTGAGTCGGAAAGTCGGAAGTCGGAAAATAGAATTTGGGTTTGCTAATTATTAAATTGTTCCGTTGGGGCAACCTGTTTATAGAACAGGCAACAATATAAAAAAGCGCTCCGTAGGAGCGACCTTATAAAACAGAAATGGTAAAACCAGATTGTTGAATAGAATCACAGAACGTAAAAGAGTGCTCCAAAGGAGCGCCTTCGGCGCGACGCAACAGGTGTTGATAGTAGCAATGGCGATGGGTACATAAAAGAATAAAATGGAATTACTAAAAGATATATTGGTGATCGATTTCAGCCAGTTCCTTTCTGGTCCGTCGGCGGCATTGAGATTAGCAGATATGGGCGCACGAGTGATCAAAATTGAGAAACCTGGAACCGGGGATATATGCAGGCAATTGTATGTGTCTGATGTAATGATCGAAGGTGAGTCGACAATTTTTCATGCGATCAACCGCAATAAAGAAAGTTATGTTGCTGATCTGAAAGATGCAGATGATCTTGAAAAAATAAAGCGATTACTCGCCAAGGCAGACGTGATGATGCATAATTTTCGCCCGGGTGTAATGGAACGTATCGGGCTTGATTATGAAACAGTGAAACCGGTAAACCCGGGAATTATCTATGCCGAGATCAATGGTTATGGAAATGAAGGACCATGGAGAGCGCTGCCCGGGCAGGATCTTTTGCTACAATCAGCGTCAGGGTTGACGTGGTTGACCAACAATAGTGATGAAGGTCCAACGCCAATGGGAGTTGCTGTTGTAGATATCATGGCAGGCACTCATGTGGCCCAGGGAATTCTTGCCGCGTTGTACAGGAAGATAATGACAGGCGAGGGAGCACTCATCCAGGTCAGTATGTTTGAAAGTGTGCTCGATTTTCAATTTGAAGTGTTGACTTGTTACTATAATGATGGTAAAGAACTGCCGGTCCGTAGTGCAGTGAACGGCGCCCATGCTTATGTTGCCGCGCCGTATGGGATTTACAAAACAAAAGATGATTACATTGCATTAGCCATGACCAATATTTTGTTGCTCGCCGATCTGTTGCGATGTGAATCATTAAAACTATTTGCCGAGCCACAGGATTGGTTCACAAAAAGAGATGAGATAAAAAAGATACTGGCAGATCATTTAGCAACGAATACTGTTGACCATTGGTTGGATATTTTGGAGAATGCCGGTGTTTGGTGTGCTGACGTGATGGATTATGATAAGTTGGTTAAGGAAGATGGATACAGGGTCCTTGAAATGGAAATGAAAGTGAGGACCAGCAACGGCATTACGGTCAAAACAACCCGCTGCCCGTTGCGTGTGGATGGTAGGTTGCTGTTATCCGAAACCGGTGCGCCGCTCCTGGGTGAGCATAATGCTGAAATAGATGCTGAATTCAAACTAAACAAGGAATTGCAGCCGATAGTAAAACGCTGATTGGCTTTATGAAGATCATCGATACACATGTGCATGTATGGGATTTAGAGAAAGCTGATTACCCATGGCTGAAAAATGATGTATCGATCCTTAATCGAACATGGCGAATAGAGGAGATAGAAAATGAAAGAAAGCAAGCTGGCATTACAGCTGGCGTACTGGTACAGGCAAGTGGAAATTCAGAGGATACGGATCTGATGCTGGAAACGGCGGCTAACACAAATTGGATATACGGAGTTGTCGCCTGGTTGCCTTTGCTTGATCCGGAAAAGACACAGCGATTAATTGATGATCGATTTTTGAAAGAAAGATATTTCAAGGGTGTTCGGCATCAGATTCACGATGAAACAGACACCAACTGGTTGTTGCAGCCGGTAGTGATCGAAAGTTTGCAGATCTTATCATCGTATGGAATACCGTATGATGTAGTTGGAATAAAACCGGAACATATCGAAACTGTGTTGAAGGTTGCAGAAAAAACTCCCGGCCTGAGAATGGTATTTGATCATTTGAACTGGCCGCCGATCCCGATACCTATCGGGACAAAGGAAAGATTTGGTCGATGGGGCGAGTTAATGAAAGAAGCAGCACATCATAAAAATCTTTATGCAAAGATCTCCGGTTTAGGAACTGCATCAGGAAATTTTCAGAACCGAACCACTGAAGATATTAAACCCTATGTCGAATTTGCGTTGCAGCATTTTGGAACAGATCGTTGTTTTTGCGGAGGCGACTGGCCGGTATCGATGCTTGCTAATAATTACATCCAATCCTGGCAAATAACCAAAGACATTGTGAACAGTTTATTAAATGAACCGGAGAAGGAAAAGGTATTTTTCTCCAATGCAAATAAGTTTTACAACCTGGGGTTAAGTTAAATGGAAGTAGTAAACGGTGTTTTATATCATGCAGTCGGCGCTTCAGGCGCCGCACTTTGTTATACACCGCAAAAAGGAGTAAAAGGCTGGAGCTGGCAAACTTATTGGCTGGCACAAGCACTTATTTGCTGGCTGCTCCTACCGGTGATCGTTGCTTATCTTACTATTCCACAATTAAGCCTTGTTCTGAAAGAAGCTCCAACTTCTGCGATGCAGCGATCTTTTTTACTGGGCATGGCTTATGGTGTTGGTGGTACCGCATTTGGCATTGCCATTCGTTATGTTGGTTTTTCATTGACCTATGCGATTGCGGTTGGTATCAGTTGTGTGCTGGGAACTTTATTGCCTCCCTTAGTGAATGGAACTTTAGGTGATGTATTAAAAAGTAATGGCGCTACTTTTTTGATCATGGGTGTCGTGATGGGAGCTATCGGAATTGCTTTGTGTGGAGTGGCGGGAAGAAACAAAGAAAAAGATATTAATCAGAATGAGAACAATAAAGCAGAGTTTTCATTGGCGAAAGGATTACCGCTTTGTTTGCTTGCGGGTGTTTTGTCTGCTTTGTATGGATTCTCCCTGGACCAGGGTCAGCCCATTGCTGATGTTGCGGTAAAACATGGTGCGGGTAATTTCCAGGGAAATGTTATTTATATATTTTCTAATTCAGGTGCTTTCGTTACAACACTTTTATATTGTTTGTATTTACATAATAAAGAAAAGACATTTTACCAGTATAGCGCAGCAAGCGGAAATAGCTTAGGTAGCAATTACCTGTTATCGGTTTTGACCGGGTTTCTTTGGTACGGGCAATTTTTCTTTTATGGTTTAGGTCACGTAAGAATGGGTGCCTATAAATTTACCAGTTGGGCCATTCATATGATCATGCTGGTGTTGTTCAGTTCTGTTGCCGGGTTGGTAATGAAAGAGTGGAAGAATACAAGTTCAGGAACAAAACGATGGCTCATCACAGCATTAACGGTTTTGGTGATTGCTGTATTACTCTTAACTTATGGTAATTATCTTGGAGAAAATAAATGACAATGATTGGGCAGTTACCATCAGAAAAAAGACCTGTTTATATTATTGGTGCCGGTGGTATAGTGAACACTGCTCATTTACCTGCATATCAAATTGCGGGCTTTAATGTACAAGGCATTTTTGATATTGCAAAAGAGAAAGCAAACGCAACAGCAGAAAAATATTCTATTCCACATGTATTTACAACATTGAATGAAATGATCATTAATTCGCCAAAAAATGCGGTATTTGATGTTGCTGTTCCGGGTTCAGAAACGATTCCTGTATTAGAAGCGCTGCCGGATGGTGCAACGGTATTATTGCAAAAGCCGATGGGAGAGAACTATCACGAAGCCAGACAAATACTTCAGTTGGTGAAGCAAAAGAAGATGTTGGCGGCGATAAATTTTCAGTTGCGCTATGCCCCCTACATTCTGGCAGCTAAGAAATTTATCAGTAATGGCAGTCTTGGTCAACTGAATGATATTGAAGTTAACGTGAATGTTTATACCCCCTGGCATCTCTGGGATTTTTTAACCACATCCAAACGGGTGGAAATACTTTATCATAGCATTCACTACATTGACCTGATCAGGAATTTATTGGGCAATCCAAGATCAATGTATGCTAAAACAACAAAGCATCCATCGATGCACCAGCTGGCATCAGTTCGCAGCAATATCATCATGGATTATGGCGAAATGATCGCAGCAAACATTCTGACCAATCATTGTCACAATTATGGAACACCAAAGCAGCAATCATATATCAAAATAGAAGGAAGTAAAGGAGCTATTAAAATAAATTTTGGTGCGCTGATCGATTACCCCCGTGGAGCGGCTGATAGTTTTGAATATGTATTACTGGAAGATGGAAAAGAACCACGGTGGCATCAAATGAACATCGAAGGAAGCTGGTTTCCCCACGCATTTATTGGTAGTATGGAACAACTCATGCTGGCAGCTGAAGGTACTATTTCGAAACCTGATAATAGTGCCGAAGATTGTATTCATACCATGGCTTGTGTTGAAGCGGCATACAAAAGCAGTGAGCAGGGAGGTGTGGTGCCGCTCATTTAATCAGAATTGAAATGAAAAAGGCATTGATAATATTTTGTTTTTTACTGGATCAAATTGTTTTTGGTCAATTGACCGCTTTCCCGGGCGCTGAAGGTTTTGGAAAATATGCAACTGGTGGCCGGGGTGGCAAAGTAGTTGCGGTTACCAACCTGGACGATAAAGGTGAAGGAAGTTTTCGATATGCATTGGAACAATACCCGGGGGAACCGCTGACCGTTATTTTTAGAATAAGTGGCATCATCGAACTTGAATCAAATATTGTCATCAAACGTTCGAACCTCACTATCGCGGGACAAACGGCACCGGGTGATGGAATTTGTTTGAAAAACTATTCCTTCATTGTTAATGGGGCTTCGTCAAAAGGCAATCATGGGAATATAATCATCCGTTTTATT
>JAICPX010000599.1 GCA_025929635.1 Chitinophagaceae bacterium | reverse complement strand
TCCGTCATATTCTTTCTTCTCTCCTGTCTTCCCACTTCATCGATCCCGGCAAATAATCCCTTCAAAAAATCATCGGCAACATCGATGTATTCCGGTTTTTTTGAAGAAGCTTTTTGCAGGGCTTTATACAATTGTTTAGGAGAAACTTCCGGAAGATCAGCCAGCTGCTCTACTGCGGGACCAAAACCAGCCCTCCACATCAGGTGCTGATTCTTAACTTGATTAGCCAGGGACATTGAGAAAATTTTGGTTAGGACAATTGATAACCTGCAAAGTTTAAACCATTTATCTGTTTCTGCAACCGATAACGTTATTTTGGAGATGATAGTATTCTAAATTTGGTTGCCAACAGCAATGAAGTTCCGGCCTTCGCTTACCTGCTTTCTAAGTGATCCCGCAGAAATATGGTAAAAAGCCTAAACAAAGGTTCTTTCCGTCTCGTTTTTCTCACCCGATATAAGGTCAGGTTTTCTTTTTCTCAATGAGATAATTTATTCCAAGAGTAAAATATTGAAGAAAGGAAGCTCCAATTCCATAACTATGACCTCCCTGGCCACCATAAAAAGATGCGTAAACCCCGCCAATATTCCCTTCACCCATAAATCTTTCAGAAAACCTGTAAAATACACCGGGAGTAAAGCGGTATGATAAGCCATAGCTTTCGGCTTTAGGATATGTTGTTGAAGGAATTTTTTCCCGGTTTACCTGGTAGTATCCGCCCAATTCATTTTCGAAGGACACGCCAAACTTTTCTTTTAGTGGTTTATACTTTTTTAAAAAGACGCTGAGTCCGGTTACAAAAGAAGTAGTTGTTCTTTCCCCGGGAGCCATTTCCTGTTCTGATCTCAGGTAACTGACATTTCCCCGTATACCCAACGCCAGGTTATTTTTTACAAACCAGGAGTAAGCGGGCAAGATGCCAACATTACCTGAACTATAATAACCGGGACCATTATTATTGATATTGAAAACAGAAAAGGAAAAACTGCCCCCGAACAGTTTATCATATTTGTGAAAATCCTGGGATATAGAAGTGAGAGTATAAAAGCAAAACAGGATGAGTAATATCTTTTTCATAAGCAATAAGTTTTATTACTGCTAAAGTGAAAAAGAAAAAAGAGGTGAAAAAATATCTTCATCTCCTTTCACATAACATTATACAAAGAAAAAGTGAATCAATATTCGAATCATGTGTTCCGTAGAGACAAGGTATGCCTTGTTTCTGCTAATCCGTTTTCATTTTCAAAAACAACGTTTTTAAAGTTTCATTTGCCTCAACGCCATTCTTGTTGAACAGTGCATTTGATTTTGTATAAGCAATTCGTTTTTCAAGATCGGGGTGACTACTGATCCATTCCGCAGGCTGAGCACCTGCTCTTTCAGTTTCTTTTTTTAGTAGTTCAAATAAACGGACAAAACCATTGCAATCGATCTTTCTTTCATTCAAGATTTTCAAACCATTTTTATCGGCGTCTTCTTCCAGGTTACGGGAATATTCAAGACTCTTCAAACCATCGGCATTGCTTGCGATTACATTCCCGATCGTGCCAATGTCGCCAAAGATGATTGAAATGAAAAGTGATGAAGCCTGCTGCCGGAACAGTGCACGGGTGGTATGGCGCTCGTTAACATGGGTAAACTCATGCGATAATAATGCAGCCAGTTCCTCGTAACCACTCATTTCATAAAGTATTTTGTCATATACAATGATATGGCCTCCCGGCATTGCAAAAGCATTTGCAATATTTTCTTTCACCACCGTGATGCGAATGTTATAATTTGAAGGGATCTGTAGTTCCCTGAAAAAATCGTTTATGTAGGCTGTCTTCGAAGGATCAATAGTAAAAGTTGGCTGAAGCGCATTGTAGATCCCATCACCCAATCTTTCCTCGTAGGAAGCGGGTACCCGTTTCGCCAGTCTTTCCGCAAGAAAAGGCACCAACCATATATAGGCCCCTATAATTACAAGAAAAAATACCAGCAGGAACCTGATCATTCTCCACTGGTTCCTGTTTAACACCCGGCTAATCCATGATCTTTCTCTTTCATGAAGAATTCCTTCAAGCCTGTCGGCAAATTCCTTTGACTCAACTTCAATAGTTTGAATTGGGTATGTACTGCAGCGCACAACCGCAAGACCTCTTTTCCAAAAATTATCCCGGATGATCTGATCATAAGTCCAGTAAAGAACCCTGGGATTTCCGTGTTCGTCCCTAAGTCCAATGCTGACCTTATCTTTTAAAAAGAGTATGGTTGCTTCCTGTTCCTGGCCACCTTGTAAATAATATTTACCGCTGTATGCATCCATTATTGAGCCTGCAATGCGAAATTATGATTGCATCGTCAATTAGAAGTTAAATTCTGAATACCCGGTCGATAATTATTTAAGGGCTATTTTCTTTTTTCGGAAAACATCAAAGTTCATAAGGACTCCAATATTAAATTG
>JAICPX010000380.1 GCA_025929635.1 Chitinophagaceae bacterium | reverse complement strand
ATAAAACTCATCGAAACTTCCCCGCTCCGTACAATAACACGCGCCTGTTATGCTTCCTCCCGAAATAGTTGAGAGCACTGTCGTTTTTTCTAGCACTCCAAGCTCATAAAGCTTTTTCAGTGTGCCGAGATGAAAAGCAGTCGCGCGATATCCGCCACCGGAAAGAGAAATACCAATCTTTTCTGACCCTGCCATAAAGTTGGTTTGTAGAAGGAAGGTCACAAAATTTAGACAACGCAGCACCCGTATAAATACGGTATTTTAAAAATATAACACCCTTAGCCAAACCAAGTTCATATTAAAGGTAGGCTGGCAAAAACTCAATGATGACTTTCACACGCAGATGATCGCTCATTCTACTTTTATCAATAACCCCCACCTCGATATGTTTATCGAAATCGCGATTCACTTTTTGCAACAATTGTAAATCTTGTTGTGTCTCGGGCGATATGATGAGAGATTTGATCTCATTCAGATTACCGGTTGCAGAATTTACTTTCATTTAGGCAAGTTCCTTAAAGATTAGCAAATAGAGAAAAATGGCTTGAGATAACTTTGTTTATTCCAATTTCGCAAATACTTTACGCCACTATTTGCATATATACTTAACTTAACCTCGGCTATTGATGGATATCCCAGCCTGGAATTAGCCTGATAACACCCTCCATTAAGTTACTGCTAGGCCTGTAATCTTCTCACGACACACGTCACGAATTCTTCTCTCGGTCTGGGCGCTCTTACGCTAGCACAACAAGATGCAATCGCTTCCCGAATGGCGCTTTCTGTCTTAAAGGGAAAGTGCTTTTTGGTTTTCTCTGCTAAATAGTCAACTTCCCAGGGTTCATCGCAGGAGAACTTTGATCGGTCCCGGCCATCTCGAATTTTTCTGTTGTCATAGTCCTCCCAATCCTCATTCAATATTCTGCTTGGCATAATATAGATATTTACAATTAAAAAATCATTACTTTTCTCAATTCTTGCAATGCTAACCCCCATGTTGCCAACAATAACCATTACTTCTACCCATCCTGCTGCATCTCGTTCCTTTTTTTGTTATTGCTCTGCATTGCCCGGTTGTTGCAGGTCTTACTTTAATAGTTGAGTCTTTAATTAAGGGCCTTTGTTTATTCTTTGATGGCGCGCATACGCCACAAGATCCTCCTGAGTTACAATGCTTGCAATAACTACAGGTTGTGCAAGCATAACATGGGTTATAGCCATAGCAGGTGGCAACACTAGACGCACATGAAACCGGTGACGTTTCCCTTTCTGATATAAAGAATGTCAATGACGATACAATTAAAAGAATAAGAAAGTAATTCATACTCGGCCGATCATTTTACTTAATTGAATAAAAAAGGAAAGTCTATAAAGTAATAACACTGCAACACTTCAAAAAACCGGAGGAATACTGAATTATGCAGGTACTTCTACGGAAACATTGCATGTATACATTGACACATGGGGAGGATCGTATTAAATCGAAAATATAATTGTTTATACCACCTTTATAAAACTCCTCTCTATTGGGATATTATCTGTGTCAGGCAAAGCTTCTGATGATTTGTATTCTTCCATCTGCAACCTCCCTGTACCCGTGGTCATAACAAAAGATAAATTGATTTCGCTTTAGCTTGGTAATTATAATGTGGGTATGATAATCAAATTCAAAACCTTCTTTAACTAATATACTTTTGGGTATGGTTGCGTTTCTTAAATTGAACAACTTTTTCAGCACTCGCCTGTTTTTCTTCAGAATGAGATCAATCTTTTTTATTTCATTATGTTCCTGGATCTTTATTGAATTATAATAAGCATCCTTACAACGTTCATCACAAAATTTTTTATCCGATCTTCCTGACCTAATTACCTTATCACAATAAATACAGCTTCGTTTTATATCCTTCATAAACCAGTTGTTTGAACTAAATGTACATATAATTACCCGTGTATACACGCGTATATAGGCATACACACGTGTAAAATTCCTTATCCGATCCGCACCACAATACATTTGAAAAAAAAACTATATGCAAACAAACAAGGCAACATTAATCGGGTATGTGGGAAATCATCTCAAAACACGCACATCAGCCAATGGCGTAAAAAGAATTGCAATTCGGCTTGCCACACACTTCTACGCAAAGAAGCAAAACAAACCCACTGTCTGTCATACGACATGGCATGACGTGGTAGCATGGAATAAAGTGGCTGAATTTGCCGAGAGGTCATTTGTGATTGGTAGTAAAATAATGGTTGAAGGTATGATCGAATACAAAACTTATCGGGATTGTCATGGTCACACGCGATATGTAACATTTATAAAGGCTCAAAGTCTCCTTAATCTCGATCGCTGATCTTTCATTAAAGGTAGACATATGAAAACATTCAAATACAAAAAAGCAATCAAAATAATTCATTGGGGTTGTTCTTTCGATTCACTTCTTGAACTCAGGTTTGCAATATCCATCCAGAGCGAGTATAAGTTTCTTCGATCGCGAATTTCGATTTATTACGACCCCACAACCAAAAGGCCGACTAATTACATTCGGACTTGTACAAAAAGATACACACCTGATTTTTTGATTAGGCACAATCGAACCGGCGAAGCGATTTGGATAGAGGTCAAACCCAGGGCATTCAATGACGCAAAGCAAATGGCTCTGAAAAAGGAAATTGCCGGCAATTACATTGCCACGAAAAATTATGACTGGAAATTCAAATTCATCTTTGATGATGAAATTATGCTTAACCAGGAAGAACAAAAACAGTTTGATGAAATAAGTAAACTAAGGTCACAATCTGCTTTTAAAATGAGACTTAGTGAGCTTAACAGTCAATTCGATCGGAGCTCTCCTCTCCTTTTTCTTACGCCTCCTTCATCGTCACTCATACATTTTGTCATGTTTGGAACCAAACCAAGGGCCATCAACATCCTCACGCCTTGTTTCAAATCCGAATTTGGCAAAACAAGCCATAACAGCATAGAATAGGTCGCCGGGGATGTGTCTAAATTATGGTGGCGGTCAGTTGTCCATCCACATAATACTTTTGTTCCAGAGAGCCGACCTTGCTCTCTTACTTCTCTACGAGAATTATTTTTTATGTTTCTGCCAAGAACTATGGAGGACACTAATTTTAATCGCTTCGTTTCATTCTTGAGAAGGGAAAACCATTACATCCTTTTTTTGGATTTTCCCTGTCAGCCTTTGCTTTATTTCTGGCCTCCTCAACATTTGTTGCATTGTAGACCGTTAAACAGAATCCCCAGTGATAAGGTTCCATATTACTGAAGTTCATATAATCGATCCGGGTATATGAACCGGGTTCGCTGGGATTTTTATCATCATTGCGGGCGAGCAGGTATTGCTCAGTAGTATTCCAGCTTATGGTATGGTATTTAATATTTGGAAGCTGTGTCCATAAAGTATCATTTATGCTATAACGGATCCCGTAATCGTCCATGAAATTTCCAAGAAGTTTAGAAGGAATTGTATCTATAACAGTTATCTGTGGGTAATCATTGATATGAGCGTATGCTCGATCACCTGTGGTCAGTGATAAAAATGATAAAATAACCGCCGCCCTTTTCATAATATGTTTTTTAATAGTTTGTCCGGCTCTTTTTTGCGTAGTTGTTAGTGTTCAAAAATAAAGATAAAAACTACAAACACTGATCACCAACTATCATCCTCAATTCCTTTGCGTAAATATGTAAGAACCGCTCATAGATTGTTTACCTGCAAAAATACCGGTGTCGGACATCAATGAAATTGTAAATAAAGTTTTGTTTTGTTGCCCGAGGTCCGGTTATTTGTGCAGCTTTGCTTGCGACGCTCCGTTTATCATTCTGTTTGCGAATCATCTATTTCAATACCTGCCAAATCCTGTTTTTAAGCATCCCGGTCAAAGCGAAAGCAAGCTAGTGGCCATGTCGGAAAATTCTTCTACTCCGCCAAAAGCTTCCGGCATAAATTTTCGGCCCTTTGGTTAATAAAAAGGTCAATTTATTCCTTTTCCTTTTGGCCTAAAGCGAGGCCACTTTACAGCTGCTTTCTTTTTCCCGGTTTTTCTTTTAAAAAACTTTTCTCTGGCAAAAAACAATCGTAATCACTATTTATTAATAATTAAAAACAACAATTATGGAAATGACAGGAAGAGTAACTGCAGACGCAAAGGTTACGGAGACTAACAGCGGTAGAAAGGTTACAAACTTTTCAATCGCAATTAACGATAGGTTCAAAACTAAGGATGGCGAAATTAAGCAGTTGACAACCTATGTGAGCTGCGCTTATTGGATCAATCCGGGCGTTGCACCCTATCTGAAGAAAGGAATATTGGTCCAGTTATACGGTCGGGCCGGTGTAAACGTATGGAACAGTGCTGACGGTCAAGCCAAAGGCGTTTTGACACTCCATGTAAGTAATATCAAGTTGTTTGGAAAGAGTAGCACGGCAGGTAACATTACAGAGGCTGTTGAGCCAAAAGAAAACACCGAAGATTTACCGTTTTGATAATTCTTGAGCCAGTGCTTTTGTAAGGGCAGCTAAGGTTGCCCTTTTGTATTAAAAGAAGCTGCCCCGCAAAATTGAATAGAAATAATAAAATGGCGGGGCAGCTTGGGTTCATAGTTTTTCAGACATAACGAAGTCTTTGCAAACTTGAAACCTTGACAATTAAGTTAAAGTAGAATACTACGGTCTGGGAGTCTCAATAAGCTGCGACAATAAACGTTCTTGTGGGACCCACATTTCTTCCGTTAGGTTATTTGGCGGAAGAGAATATTCTATCAGGTATTTTTCTCTCTGTGCACTATAATCT
>JAICPX010000187.1 GCA_025929635.1 Chitinophagaceae bacterium | reverse complement strand
CCGGCTGTTGTCCTATCAAAAATCCGCCTCCCCCAAAACCTCCTCCAAAGTAACCACCCCCACCGCCAAATCCGCCTCTGCCCTGTCTCCCTCCGCCGCCACTTCCGGTAGCACCTAACAGATCCATCTCAGCAAAGTTTTGCTGGTTCACATCATTCGTTAAAGCCACTATTGAAATTCTTGAATTGTTTTTGAAATAACTCATGTTACCACCCGCCAGGTAGTGATTATCGGTTCCATAACCAGCGAAAAATCTTCCGAACTGGCCATTGCGCATGTTTGGTTTTGTAACGATGTTGATCGATTTTGCTGCACTGCCATCATCAACACCGGTAAACTGTGCCTGGTCACTCAAACGATCAAACACCTGTATCTTGTCTACTATTTCAGCAGGTAAATTGCGCAGCGTTGCCGAAGCGTCATCGCCAAAAAAATCTCTTCCATCGACAGTTACCTTTCTAACCTCTTCACCTCCCACTTTCACTTGTCCATTCTCCACGGTAATACCGGGTGCTTTTTTTATAAGATCTTCTGAATTGGCGTCAGGATTTACTTTTAGCTGGCTTGCGCTTATCTCCGTTGTATCTGCTTTTTGTCTTGCGAGTACCGGCGCTGCTGTTACTGTTACTCCTGCCAATGTTTTGGCTTCTTTATTAATTAAAATATCATCAAGATTCTTGGTAACATTTTCCCAGACAATTACCTGTTTTGTAAATTCATAACCGAGTGAAGTAATGACGAGGTTGTAGGTACCTGTATCGGGAATATTTTGAAATTCAAACTTGCCGGTTTTATCAGAAACCACAGTCATGGAATCAGCAACACGTAATGAATCAGCAGTTCGAATGATCTTTACAGTAGCACCAACCAGGGGCTGTTTATTTTCAGAATCGCGAAGAATACCACTAAGTACAGGTTGCTGTGAAAAAGATACCAGCGAGAAACTTAAGAGTACGGCGATTAATAGTCTGAATTTCAACATATAGATCAATTACACTGTTTAGACGATAGCCGAAATTCAAACCTTCGTTAAATACAGAATTTCATTGGGTTCTGATCTATCGCGAATCTAGCCGGGTTTGATCATTGGAATGATTTGCTATATTTATAGGACAATCACCAAAACCATATTTTATGAGCTTTTTTGACCGCCTTTCTAATGGCTGGACACTGGCCATGAACAGTTTCAAAGTGTTAAGGGAAAATAAACAGCTGATCATTTTTCCATTTCTTTCCGGCATTTCACTGGTACTAATAATGGGGTCTTTTGTACTTGTTTTTCTTGGCGTCAATGGGTGGGCATTTGACAATATCGAAGAGCCCGGAAATATCGGTACTTATTTACTGATGTTACTCTTTTATGTTGTTAACTATTTTGTCGTGGTCTTTTTCAACATGGCATTGATCCACTGCACCCGCCTCTATTTCCGTGGCGAAGAGGTTTCGGTTAATGCGGGTTTACGTTTTAGCCTTGGCAGGATCGGAACAATTTTCTCATGGGCTTTATTTGCAGGCACTATCGGCACTATACTTCGTATTATACAGGAAGAATCAGGATTTGTTGGAAAGATCATCACCGGTATCCTCGGTGTGGTATGGAGCATTGCTACATTTTTTGTGGTTCCTGTTATTGCATATGAAAATCTTGGCCCTATTGCAGCATTTAAGCGTTCAGTACAAATGATGAGACAAAAATGGGGCGAAAGCCTTGGAGCGACTTTCAGTTTTGGTCTTATCCAATTCATTGCAATCATCCTGTTGATGGTACCATGTTTCTTCCTTGGCGCTGCAATTCATCCCATAGCAGGCGTGGCATTGGCAATATTGGGTGGTTTTCTTATTGCTGCCGTATTTAGTGCGGCACAAACAATTTTTGTAAGTGCAGTCTATCACAATATCACCGATGAACCGGTAAAACATTTCAATCAGCAAATGATCGATAACCTATTTCAGAAAAAATGATTTTGATTCACAGGTAGAGACCGGAAACGTAGTAGTTCCCGCTTTTCTTATTAGTAAGCCTGCCTTAAGTTGATGCTTCATTGTCAAAATGGTCAAATAGGTCACACAAATCACATCTTTTTATGTTTTGACCCCTATGACTTATATGACTTTTATGACTTTATATGATTCGCTTACCTTTAATATTCCCGGAGGGGTCCTTCGGACAAAACTACGATCACATGAAACGTTTGCTTTTTCTTTTACTTATCATTCTTTACTCATTGCTCATCTGTTCGCAACCGACACAAAAGCCCCCACTGCATGGAAAAAACTGGATGGCAATAACCGGAAAACCATTGGCCGCAACAGCGGGAGCAATTACATTTCAGAAAGGTGGTAATGCAGTCGATGCTGCATGCGCAATGCTTGCTGCAACCTGTACAATGTGGGACGTCTTAAGCTGGGGTGGAGAAACACAAGCACTTATTTATAATCCTAAAACAAAAAAAGTAATTGCCATAAATGCATTGGGCGTAGCACCCACCGGGGCAACCGTGGACTTCTTTAAAAGCAAAGGATATGATTTTCCTCCCGAGTACGGACCATTAGCTGCCGTTACACCGGGTACTGTTGGTGGTTTATGTTATATGCTGGCAAATTATGGTACGATGAGCCTGAAAGATGTTTTGAAACCTGCAATGGATCTTGCTGCAGGCTATCCTATCGATGCCCAAACGGCAAATTCAATGGAAAGAGGGAAACAACGGCTGAAAGAATGGCCTTATAGCAAGGCGGTTTTCTTTCCTCATTTGGGTGATGAAAAAAGAGAAGCGCCTGAGCCCGGAGAAATATTTGTCCAGAAAGATCTGTTGGCAACACTTACAAAAATGATAGAAGCCGAACAACATGCATTGAAACAAAAGAAATCACGCAAAGATGCGATCATGGCTGCATATGAAAGGTTTTACAAAGGTGATATTGCAAAAGAATTTGTCCGTGGTTGCCAGGAGCAAGGTGGTTTGATCACCATGCAGGATCTTGCAAACTGGAAACCCATTGAAGAAGAACCGATGCATATAAATTATAAAGGCATTGAAGTTTACAAACTTCAGCAGTGGACACAAGGGCCGGTGCTTTTGCAATCATTGAACATCCTGGAAAATTTTGATCTGAAAGCAATGGGGTATAACAGCGCAAGATATATTCATACACTTTATCAAACAATGAATCTCACTTTTGCCGACCGTGATTTTTATTATGGTGATCCTTACTTTCCTCCTGCTGAACCAATCAAAGGATTATTAAGTAAGGAATATGCAAAGCAAAGAGCACAATTAATAAAATGGGATATGAATGATCCGAATATCGGCCCCGGCGATCCTTACCCCTTTGAAGGAAAAACAAATCCTTACCTGGACCTGTTGAAACAAAGGGCAACTTCTGCTGAAGGTGATCGCAATTTTGTTCCCGCACATGATTCAACCATATCATTTAATGACCCATTGTATATGGAGAGAATGTGGATGGGAACAACATCAGTTGAAGCGGCGGATAAAGATGGTTGGGTGGTTTCGATAACGCCAAGTGGTGGATGGATGCCCGCTTGCATAGCAGGCCGTACGGGTGTAGGAATGAGCCAGCGTATGCAAAGCTTTGTTCTTGATAAATCAATTGATCCTTTTAACGTTGTTGAACCGGGTAAGAGGCCACGCGTCACGCTAACACCATCATTGGCATTAAAGGATGGCAAACCTTATTTAAGTTTTGCGGTGCAGGGCGGAGATACCCAGGATCAAAACCTGTTACAACTGTTCTTAAATATGGTTGAATTCGGAATGACCGTTCAGCAGGCATGTGAAGCGGCCAATATCAATTCAAATCAATTGTGGCTATCATTGGGCGGAACGAAAACCGAAGAACGGAAACCAAGGGCTGGTGAAATCTTAGTCAGCAATAGTACGCCTGAAGCCGTAAGAAATGAGTTAAAAAAAATGGGATATAAAATACAAACTGGTAACCGCACCAGCGGACCCATCAATGCAATTTATTTTGACTGGAAACATGGCAGCTTCTGGGGTGGAAGTTCTAACAATGGTGAGGATTATGGAATCGGTTGGTGATCAGCATAAAACATGAACGTTAAAAGTTGAAAAGAGAAAGTGGTGGTATGAAGTTTGGGTTAATTCTTTACAGTTAACACATAAAAGAATTAATCATGAAACAAATACTAAAAAATAAGATATTCATTTTGCCAATTTGGTTTGCCGCAATTGTCATCGTTGACTCCTGTTCCTCAGGAAGAGAAATAACAACGGCAACATCGCAGGAAATTACCCAGGGTATCAACAATGATCAATGGAAATTCGTTGCTACTTATGTATCGCCTTCTTATGGTAGTTCTAGAAGTTTGACAAGCGAATACTTTGTAAACACTACTAATAATAAAATTGTGGTAGCATTGCCTTATTATGGCAAACTCAATTCGTCAGCCGGCGCATTAGAAGGTAATCCGCTCGATTTTGCATCCACAAGTTTTGATCTTACAAAAGAAAACAGGAACGATGGTGGATGGATGGTTACTATCAAAAATCCAGACCCTGAAGTACAGGCGATGACATTTACTTTTTTTGATAATGGCTCGGCACAATTGAACGTTACGATGACAAATCGAACAGGTATCAGCTATACGGGAAGAGTGGTGCCGGTGTAAACAGTCTGTCGCTGTGGTGTAAGAGAAAAGCAAAACCATTGTAAACATTCCGATCGAACACATGAAAGGGAGAATTCTCCCTTTCATCTTATTGCCTGTTTAAACGCTGCAAGTTTCCATAAATTCGCGTCATGACCAAAACACGACTCGAGGCATTCAGCGATGGAGTAACTGCTATCATCATTACCATTATGGTGCTTGAACTGAAACCAATACCGGGCCCAACCTGGGAAGAACTGGCCGGACTAAGACATGTATTTCTAAGTTATATCGTCAGCTTTTTAATGTTGGGTATTTATTGGGGTAACCATCATCATTTAATTCATACGATAAAAGAAGTAAGAGGTGGAATCATTTGGGCGAACCTGCATCTCCTGTTCTGGCTTTCATTGATACCGTTTACAACCGCATGGATGGGAGAAAATCATTTTGAAAAGAAAACCGTGGCCCTTTATGCATTGGTTGCCAACCTTTGTGGTGTCGCGTATTATATCCTATTGATGATCATAAAAAACTACAACCCGGATAATCAAAAACTTGCCGACCTGCTGAGAAAACAAACGAAAAAGGGTATGATCTCCCTGATATTGTATACAACAGCGATTGGCACTGCATTCATTCATGAAGCAATTGCAGGAGCCTTAATTATTTCCGTCGCGATCATGTGGCTGATCCCTGACAGAAATATTGAAAGATCGTTGAAAGAATGAAAACTAGCTAAATAGTAAAAAGAGTTTGCTTATTCTTCCTGATGTCATTGATCACATCATCAATAGAAGTAGCAGGGTAAATCCTGATGTGTTCAAAGACATTATTCGCCTGCGTCATCAAAAACGGAAAATCATTTCCAAAGTAGAATGATGGTTTACCGTACGCAAGCGCAATACCTGCTTCATATAAAACACTTGAAACGATCTTCTGCGGGTACACCAAAATAAAGATCCTGCTGACTTTAATGGCGTCGGTATCCTCTTTTACCGACAAACCGGCATTATCAAAATCTTTTTTTGCTTTCATTCCTCTCCCGGCAAAATAAACCCGGGTAAATCCGCATTCGTTATCCAAAACAGTTAATAGCTCTTCCATTTTACCCATTGCTTTGCTAAAATCATCCTCGCTATCTATGCCAGCCATTGCAGTGGCGAGAAAAACATCATACTTAAATTCCTTTTGCTGAGATTCCACGTTGCCGATCTCCGGAACAGTAATGTTGCCCTTACCAATCTTTTTTGCTTCAAGAATAAAGAATAGCACAATGGTCACAAGCAATACAACTACCATTAAGATTACATAAAGCGTGGTGTCCTGCGGCCTGGCTATGGCCAGCAAAATGCCAAGAAAACCCTCAACTACCAAAACGATTAATGCGGCCAACCGGATCGGGGTATCGATCGCTGCCAAAATTCCTTTTCGATCAGGGGCATCTTTTTTTTCTTCAGCCATACAATTATTTTACTGGTGAATGGAACTATTAATTTATTTATTTTTTACATACTCGTAGGTAGCTTCCTGTGCTGCAATAGGTGCAGTTGCCGCTGCTGAAAATATCCTCTCATTCGAGTAATCGGCTTCAACAAACACAGCTTTCCGGGTGTCTTCCAATTGCAGCCGGAGAATTTGTATCAACTCATCTCTTAAATTTTGATCATATACCGGGAAAACAACTTCAATACGGCTATGCAAATTGCGGCTCATCCAATCAGCGCTACCCATAAAAACCCTGGGCTCACCATTATTATGAAAGAAGAATATTCTTGCATGTTCAAGATAACGGTCAACGATCCGGCGAATGACAATATGCTCACTTTGTGCCGCGATACCCGGGGCCGCACAACAAATGCTTCGAACAAGTAAGTCCACTTTTACTTGAGCGTTACTCGCGGCATATAATTTTTCGATCATACCTCTTTCCTGGAGATTATTTACCTTAATGATGATCTGTGCCGGCAACCCATTCTTTGCATTTTCAATTTCGCGATCGATCATTTTACCGAATCGCTTGATCATATTGAATTGAGAAACCAGCAAGTGTTTGAAAGTGATCTTCCCAAACTCCTGAGGCTGCAGCCTCGATTGCAGGTACAAAAACAACTGCTGCAATTCAATACTGAATTCTTTTTTTGATGTAAAGAAAACATGATCGGTATAAAATCTTCCTGTCGTTTCATTAAAGTTTCCGGTCGCCAATAAGGAATAATAATTCATTTCGTTTTCTTCGGCGCGTCTGACCAATGCGATTTTAGCGTGCACTTTTAGTCCGGGAATGCTATTAATAATTTTTACTCCGGCCTCTTTCATCTTCTTTGACCAGCGTAAATTATTGGCTTCATCAAATCTTGCCTTTAATTCAACAAACACTGTTACTTTCTTTCCATTTTTTGCGGCACTGATCAATGCGTTCACGATATGTGAATTAGCTGCAACACGGTAAAGCGTGACATAGATTTCTTTAACAGCCGGATCGATCGCCGCCTCGTTAAAAAACCGAAGTATATAATTATAGGAATGATATGGCAAATGCAACAGCCGCTCACCCTCACCAATTATTTTGAAAATTGAATGCTGATAGGAGAACGCCGGATGTGGCACCGCGGGCCAGTTTTCATAAACCAGTTTCTTCCCCGTTGGATTTGGCAAACTCCCAAGATCTTTGAGATTATGATAACGTCCGCCTTCTACCATTTCTTCTTCATATAGTGAGAAGTAGTTCAATACAAAGTCCCTGATCTGCTGCGGCATCCTCCCATCAAATAAAAATCGTGTTGCCGTACCCACATCCCGTTTCACCAGTTGCTTTTCTATTTTATCCGCTATATCACCCGCAAATTCATCTTCAATATTCAACTCTGCATCACGGGTGATCTTCACATTGTAAGCTTCATGCACTTTATAGCCGGGAAACACCTCAGACAGGTTCTCACGGATCACGTCATCTAAAAAGAGAAGATAGCTTTTGTCATCGATCTTTTGCAATTCAGAAAACCTTGGTAACTGGTCAGAAGGAATATTCAATAACGCATAAACCGGAAGACCGGGATCAGTCAACGACTCCAGGTGAATAATAAAATAGAGATAATTATTTTCCAGGAATACATTTGGCTGGTTCTCTGTCTTTAAAATGATCGGCTGAAGGAATGATAACACCCGTGACGAAAAGAAGTCCCTTACAGCTTCTTTATGCTCTTCCATAATGCCATCTCCATAATATAAATGAATGCCATTTTCCTCCAATTCCGGTAATATATTTTTGGTCAAAATCTGGCCGTATTCTTCAAGTTGTTTATGTACCATCGTCTTTACTTCTGCAACAAGATCCTGCGGGTATTCATCACGAAGAGAGGTTTTTTTAGCCTTGATACTGGTGAATGCATAAATAGACGGCATTCTCACCCTGAAGAACTCATCAAGGTTGGAAGAAAAAATAGAAAGGAACTGAATGCGGCTATACAACGGCACTGATCCATCGGCGGCTTCTAACAATACCCGATGATTAAAACTCAGCCAGCTAAGATCACGATTCAGGAATGTAAATTGGTTTTCTGCCATTCGGTTGGTTATGGTTGTCTAAGATAGGGGATAATTATTATTAGAATTATGCATCGGTTAAACAATTAAGATAGACAAAGGTTATCCTGACCGCTGCCAGGAGAGATTATTTTTTTTGATAACGTTAACAATCAACTGACAAAAATCAGGTCGATCAAAAAAGATTGGATGTAATTTTCGCTAT
>JAICPX010000004.1 GCA_025929635.1 Chitinophagaceae bacterium | reverse complement strand
CCCTGGTATTGATAAAATGATTTATGACAAGGCCGTCTTTCTCATTCTCCCCAACCCGGCCCTCATAGGGTTCGAGCAGTTTAACCAATGCTTTTATAGTATCGCTTTGCACAAACCTGCTAAGAACATCACTGTACTGAGACGCAAAAGGCATGCGTTGAATTATTGGAGAGCCGTCGACATCTTTACCGAATTTCAATGGAATGCCATTAATGGTTTTAATATCACGCCTTAAAAGATAATCCTGCATTTTCCCTATCTCTTCAATAAATATTTTAATCGCTTCTTTTGATATAGAATTTTTGAATTGAATAAGCCCATGTTCATTGAAGAACTGTTGCTGCTCCTTTGTCACAGCTCCGTTTAAATAAAAAACAGGTTGATTTAGTTTTTGCATTTAATAAACTTGCTTTTTAGTAATTAACAGTTTATCTATTCTGGCGCCATCCATATCCATCATCTCAAATCTTAACTCATGCATTGAAATTTCACTTCTGCTGATGGACTCCCATTGAGAAGGATAAGACACGTCAGTAGAAAAATATTTCCTGAAGTTCTGCCTGCGTAAACATCCTGCACCTAAATGTTTGAGAATAGCGATAAAAAAAATGAATCGGGGCGTCTGCGATAATATAAAATCCCGATCAAGCTTCTGGTGGAGGTGAAACGATGTCAAAGCTGACAGAGGGTATTTGATCAGCAAGAAAACCAGGAAACGAAGACCTCGATAGAAGTCGACCATCATAAGAAATAATCTGGGCAAAGTAGATAATATGAGAACAATCAACTTGAACGAACCTGCAATCCCTCGATTTATCATCATCTTCATCTTCGGGAGTGCGATCAGCGTTCTCAAAGATCTCCTGGTCAACGTATTCAACAAGGGAATTAATGTCATCATGTTGCACACCAACACTAGTTTGCAGATCCACCTCATCTGTTTGTGGTATCAGCATTAGGAAGTTAGTGTGTATAAGTATTAATATAAGACCAAATGTTTGCCTCATCGGGGTAAAGATAAAGCAATTTAATTCTATTGCCGGAAATCTATAAGTGACTTCACGTAACGTTGAAACTAACAGCGGTTTTCGACATGGGAATTTGCTTACCCAAACTTTTTTGGACTCATGTCAGCAGCTTCCTCACCTGGTTGTATCTATACTTTGTAAAGTGTGCCGGACGAATTTATCACTCACGTTATCAAACCGGCTATCAGCAGAACAATATGTACGGAGATATGAGCAAACATTGCGGCTTCAAGGCCTTTCTTCCAATACAACCATCCTGCAACAACTCCGAATACTGAGTTCGCGAAAACAGCATAGACTATTAGCAGGGTTGTCGGCGTTTCTAAGAGAAAAAAGATAGCAGGTAGATGCCCCAAACCAAAAACGACAGCAGATATAATAATGCCTGTCCAATACATGCTGTTCCTGATTGCGTTCGCTTTTCGCGAGAAAAGTTTCCAGGTCAACCATACAACTAAGGTCATAAAACCCCACCGCAGCAGTAATTCTTCAGTAATACCCCCATACAAAAATCGGGTGATGGGGGAAGGTGAGAATTTCTGCCCGATCTCTAAAAACTCTTCCGAAAGAAATGGGCTCATCCATGTGGAAAACAACGTAATGAAAACGCCCGCAAACAATCCCAATGTGACGCCGGGTATTAATTGCGCATACAGTATTTTTTTGAAGTTCCCTCTAAGAATTATTTCTTTTATCAGTGGGGAACTAAGTTGAACTTTTGGCGACAATGAACCGCCAATTAGGACTGCGACTATCAAAAATATTGTCGGATTGATTAGAGTGAGATATGGCAATGCCTTCACAGGCAGATCTGCCAAAACTTCTTCAGGGAAGGCATCAAGTGGAAGCGGTGTAAACAGTAAGGAGATCACTCCGGACAATCCTAAAACAAAAAGCGTTACACCGGTCTTTATATGAAGGTTCATTAGCAGGTTTTATTCATTTTGTGTGATCAGCAAATTTCCAATAGGTGATGGTTGCCATGTACCCTGCGAATGATGTTACGATTAAGATCAGATAACTTAGGCTGTTCAGGTCTGCTTTGTACTCCCCGCCCGCTCCGCTATATAATGCCGGAACTGCCCAGGGAAAAAAAGATCCATAACCAATGGCCGTTATGATCTGAGCAATGACAATTGTAAGTGAAACAAAACCTAAAGGAGCGAGATAACCTCTACCCCAGATCGCAAAGAATGCCAGAGGCAGGCCTGCCAGTATGGTGAGAACTGTAGTAACAAAATACTCACCTAATCCCCGCCAAATGTTTTCAACAAGGTCAAGATGCAAAATTGTGCCAATCAGAAAAGCAATGAGGAGATTTGAAATAACAAGCGCAACACTCCAGATCATATACACGATGAATTTTGCATTGAGAATTTTAGTTCTTGAAACGGGAAGTGACAATAGATCCTTTGCCGTTCCGTCGGAATACTCCCTCCCGAAAATCCAACTTGCGACAAAGCCCGATACCAAAACGCCTCCAACTCCAACGGCTTGCGTCAAAACGCTTAAATAAGAATTCCAACTTGGCTGGAAGCCCATTGCTTTCACTTTCGCCGCAAGCCCACCTGCTTTCGCCAATGCTTCCGGATCGCGAATAATGAGTATGAATATCCCTCCCATTACAGGCGCTAAAGCGAATGCAATAAATGTTACCCAAACAATTTTGGAGCGCCTGTTCTTAATTAGCTCAGCCTGGACCGCAAATAGTTGCTGTTTCATGATTTGGTTCTGATAGTCCGCAAAAAGTACATCTCAAGGTCCTCTGTAAATAAACGAACCTGTTTGGGTGGAAGGTCCTTTTCGACTAAAAACTTTGAAATATACTCGGGATGATCTATTGCCGCCCGATCGGTTATTTCAATTTCACCTTCTTCTGTCAATACTGCTTCATGGTTTACACTTGCTAACTCATGGACAGCTTTTAGGTTTTGATTTGTTTGAACGATAACTTTTTTTAAAAGCTGCTCATTTAACTCATAAATTGATAACTCTTTTATCAATTTTCCTTGATGGACAATACCAATCCGATTTGCGACCTTAGCTACTTCTCCAAGGATGTGGCTTGAGAGAAAAATTGTCGATCCATTCTTTGATAATTCTTTCAATAGGGTTCTCACTTCTACAATGCCTTCGGGATCTAAGCCATTAATAGGTTCATCGAGGATCAATAGCTTTGGCTGGTGCATGAGGGCCTTGGCTAATCCCAGCCGTTGCTGATTACCCATTGATAGCAGCCTGGCTTTTACATCCCGATAATTCGATAGTTTCAATTTTTCTATGACCTGATCAACCAGTGAAGACCTTTTGAGTCCTCTCAGCTTGTTGTAAACCTGCAAATTCTCCTTTACAGACAGGTTGGGGTACGCATATGGCGTTTCAACCATATACCCTATATCATTCCATTGATCAAATCCTGGTGTGAGTAGTTTGCCAAAAAGCATTACACTTCCTATATCGGGTTTGATCATCCCTAAAAGAATGCGTATTAACGTCGTTTTGCCAGCACCATTCAATCCCAAAAAACCATAGATCTCCCCCTGCTCTACCTGAATAGATATGCCGTCTGTTGCAGTTGTTGTTCCAAAACGTTTGCTTAATGCATCAGTCCTGACTATTTGCATAACTCCTGAAAGCTATTTTATGTGTGGAATGTTGCTAATGCAGTAAACTGTATTGCAACAGATATATCAATATGCCTGCAAAATAACCTGCTAAGGCAAGCCACGTGATTTTCTTTAAATACCAAAAAAAGGTCACTCTTTCCATTCCCATTGCGGCAACCCCAGCGGCCGAACCAATTATTAAAGTACTTCCTCCCGTGCCGGTAGCATAAGCCAGAAACTCCCAAAAAAAGTCGTCAGTTGGATACTGTTCCAGGCTATACATTCCCTGGGAAGCAGCCACTAATGGCACATTGTCGACGATGGCTGACAGTAAACCGATTGAAGTGATAATAACTGTATCATTTTTGATCGTATCCGTTAACCATTCTGCCAGTTGTGATAATTGACCCGTCACTTGCAATGCCCCGATACTGACCAGGATGCCTAGAAAAAATAGGATACTGGGAGTATCAATTTTCCGGAGTGCATATGCCACAGTTGGTGCATGTTTGTCGGCAGTGTCGCTGCCACTATGTAAGATTTCAGTAATGATCCACATTAAACCTAAGCCGAATAGAATTGCCATAAATGGCGGCAAATGTGTCACCGTTTTAAAAATGGGAACAAAAATGAGGATGCCGACGCCTAAAAAAAATACAAGGTTTCTATGAAAAGCAGGCTTCAAATTTTCACGCTGTGACTCCTGACCCGGTTGAACAGACCCTCTCAATCTAAAGGAGACCAGGCTCAACGGGATCAATAAACAAAAGACGCTTGGGATAAATAGTTCTTTGATTATATTAAAAGCAGTGATTTGTCCACCGATCCAAAGCATCGTTGTTGTTACATCACCCAACGGGGACCAGGCGCCTCCGGCATTCGCTGCAATAACCGCCATGCCAATAAAAAATAATCGTTGTTCTTTATCGGCAATCAGCTTCCTGAGCAATGAAACGATGACGATTGTCGTGGTCAGGTTATCCAGGACAGCAGAAAGAAAAAAGGTGATAATACACACTATCCAAAGAAGTTTTATCGTGCTTCGTGTTTTGATCTTATCGGTTATGATCTGAAAGCCATCGTGTAAATCGATCAGTTCCACAAGGGTCATGGCACCCAGCAGAAAAAAAAGAATCCCTGATATTTCACCCAAGTGGTCCACCAGCAGCTCTGATACAAGATCCTTATCGGCCTGAAATAGTATATAAATTGTCCAGCACACAACTCCCGTCACCAGCGCTGAAGCCGCTTTGTTGATCTTTATCGTATGCTCCAATGTTATTGCAAAATATCCGAGGATGAATGTGAGAATGATCGCTATCACCATGATGATGGAAAATTTAAAATAGTCCTGACATTTAAAGATAATTGAATTTGATTTTGAAACATTCAATTAAATGTTTCCTTTTGCAACCGCATTGAATGTCTTGTATTACTTTTAGTGATCAAATACAGGCTCATGAAAATTGTGCTGCTTACGTTAGGTACCAGGGGCGATGTACAACCATTTGCTGTGTTAGGCAAAAGACTTCAACAGAGAGGTCATGAAGTGACACTTGCAACTGCGCGCAATTTTGCGTCGTTTATTGAGTCATATAATTTGCCCTTTGTTGCCGTAAATGCGGATTTCCAGGAAGTATTGAACTCTCCGGAGGGGAAAAAAATGATGAGCAATCCTTTCAGCGCAAGAAAACATCTTAACCGTCTTATTTATCCCATGATGGAGGATGCACTTTCTAAATTTTATAAGATTGCGAGGGAAAATGATCGCGTACTTTTTCATGTAAAAGCAATGACCGATTGCTTTGCAGAACATCTTCCGGGAAAGCTAATAAGGACGAATGTGGTTCCGGCAATTGAACCGACAAGGGAGTTTGTTAACCCGATCATCAGTTTTATGGGTTTGCCATCGTTTTTAAACCGATTCAGCTATAAACTTTCAGACTTAGGAATGAAAATGATGAGTAAGCCAATAAACTCATTCAGAAAGAGCGTTGGAATTAATACAAAGTATAAAAAACCAGGGCTTCCATCCATTTATGGTATCAGTCCATCGTTTCTCGGTCAACCGAAAGACTTTCCTCCCGATTCCCGGTTTACGGGTTTTTGGCTTGATGAATCAAAGCAGGATCTTGACAAAGATGTTGTTGATTTTATAAATAACGGGCAAGCTCCTTTGCTGATAACATTTGGTAGTATGCCATTTGAAAGCAAAATTGACCTGGCTAAAACACTTGCCCAACTGACAAAAGAATTAAATACAAGATTGATCATAGTAAAAGGATGGGGGCTTAATAATACTGAGGAACTTGAAAAGAACAACAACATCAAAGTAATTTCATCTGCTCCGTATGATAAATTATTTCCGCATATAAAAGCTGTCTTACACCACGGCGGCATTGGAACTATAGCAGCCTGCCTTAAAGCAGGCAAACCTTTTGGCACATTTCCGGTATTATATCCATTAGGCGACCAGCATTTCTGGGGGACGGTTGCTTTCAAAAAAGGGCTTGGGTTAAAGCCACTTCCGCTAAAAAAGATCGATGCCCCAGTCCTGATTCAAGCTGCCAAAGAACTATTAGTGAATAAAAAACTTCATGCTATCAGCGGATTAATGATGGAAAAGATGCAGTTGGAAAATGGAACGGATAATGCTGCAGACCTTATTGAAAGTTTTTACCAATAGCTCAGGTTCTCCTGCTCACAGATTATATCTAACTGCCTTTGTTCACCGAACTCAATTTATAGCAAAATCTCTCAGCTATTGCTTCAATTTTTTAATCCGCCCGTTCCAAATGTTAGAAACCAGGACTTGGGTGGGTCTCGTTCGCCGGCATTCCGGGACGCGGCCCGGTTGTTAACGTCGATAGTAACATACAAATGATTCCTGGCCAATGGAAAAAAATAGGTACCTTTTCCAATGAACAAAAAAGCGGTCTGCTAGTCACTTTCTAACAATCCCTGGTAGAAAATTCCAATGGAAGAAGATATATAAAGCCACCACAATGGAAGTACATGCTCATTCTCATACAGCAAGAAAAAAATGGACCCATTACTTCTGGGAGTTTTTAATGTTGTTCCTGGCTGTGTTCTGCGGATTCCTCGCGGAGAATCAACGGGAGCATTTTATCGAGCACAGAAGGGAGAAAGAATTTATGCGCAGCATGCTCAGCGATATCCGGTCTGATACCGCAAAATTAAATCTCATGCATGGAATTTTTTCAAAGGTCATTAGGCATATTGATTCATTAATTCCTTTGTTACAGGATGATATGCTCCCGCGTGAATCCGCCGGGAAGATTTACCGGCAATCTGTATATCTGAATTACTTTTATAAATGGAATTATACCGACCGCACTATCGACCAGCTAAAGAATTCAGGGAATTTCAGGCTTATCAGGAACAAAAAGGTTTCTGATCTGATAATGGAGTATGATGGGTATGTAAAAAATTTTGTTGGCGAAATGCAGGATATGTACATCCTGCCTCAATGGAAAACCCTGAATGAGACGGGAACCGACATTTTTAAATCATCCGTATTCAGGAAGTTTTTGAACGCGGGTCTGAACAACCAGGATCAGGATATTCAAATTCCGGTCCAGCCTTATTTTCTTTCTACAGATAAAACCAGAATTCAACGACTTGTCAATCTTTGTGAACAATATGCAGTGGCTGTCGAGTGGTTCAATATGAATGTAAAAACTGCGGTCGCGATGGCAGTTAAGCTGGATGCTGCCATTAATAACGGATACCACCTTCAATAATTTCTTATGGAAGTACACCATCACTCACAGACATCAAGAAAAAAGTGGACGCATTATTTCTGGGAGTTTCTCATGTTGTTCCTTGCCGTGTTCTGTGGTTTTTTGGCAGAGTACCAGTTGGAGCACAAGATGGAAAGAGACCGGAGCAAGCAATATATCCGTTCCTTTTATGATGATCTTCATATAAACCTCACTTCTTTCTCGAGGGTTCTTGAAGAAAATGAACGAAAAACAGCTCCATTAAACGATATATTTCATTGTTATGATTCACTGACCAAAAACACTACCAATATGGCCTGTCTTGCACGAATGGTAAAACAATCACAATATTTCCTGACCGTTGCCTTTGCCGACGGAACACTCGGACAATTGAAAAATGCAGGAGGATTGCGCTTGCTGGATAAAGAGGACCGGGACAGTATCATATCGTACGATAAGTATACCCGTAATTACCAGGATTGGGAAGGTACTGCCATGCAGCATAGCCAGGATAACGTTAGAAATGTTTTCGATATGCTGGGCCATTTTGAAGCAAATAAGTTCTTATATACAGATTCAATTGACTCCGGTAGGATCCCCGTCCTGATCTCTGCAGATAAGAATTCTGTAAATAACATTCTCAATGTCTTGTTCAGGTACAGGCAGGTTATCTACAGGCAAAGCCGCTGGATGAACAGCATGCAAAATCAAACCAATGGAATTATAAAATATTTTGATTCAAAGTATCATTTTCAATAAATATTCTATATGGAAGTACACCACCATTCGCATACTTCAAGAAAAAAATGGACTCACTATTTCTGGGAATTTCTGATGCTGTTCCTCGCTGTGTTCTGCGGATTCCTGGCAGAGTACCAACTGGAACATAAAATAGAAAGAGACAGGGAAAAACAGTTTATCCGTTCGCTTATTTCAGATCTGAAGGATGATACACTGATTATTACGAAACATATAGTGAGCCTCAGGAAAAGTATTGTTTTTTTGGATTCTTTAAGTACTTTAATGGATTCACCAGACCTGGCAAAAAATAACGGCGAGGCTATTTACTATACTTCACGGATAGGAAACCGTATTGCGCCGCTTGTAAACAATAGCCGCACTTTTGATCAACTAACAAACTCTGGTGGCTTCCGCCTGATCAGCAATCCTGAAACATCGAACCGCATCATGAATCACTATGCCAATTTACCGGAGCTACGCATGGTGGAAGAAATTTTTAAATCAGAGAATGAAGCCTATAAAGCTGTAGCATCCAGGATTATGGACCCGGCAATCTACCGTAAACAGATCAGGGCCGATGGTTCAGTGGCGAGGATTACGGGAAACACTGCATTGCTTAGTTATGATGCGGCATTGTTAAAGCAACTGGGGTTTTATGCTGTTCAAATGAATGGAAGCCGTGAAGGAATGATCCCCTTGCTACTTAACCTGAGACAATCTGCAGGAGAATTATTAACATATCTTCAGACGACTTATCATCTGAAATAAAATAGTTATGGAAGTACACCACCACTCACATACAGCCCGGAAAAAATGGACGCATTATTTCTGGGAGTTTCTCATGTTATTCCTTGCTGTCTTCTGTGGATTTTTGGCAGAATATAAACTAGAGCATACCATAGAGCATGAACGGGGAAAAAAATATGCAACTTTTTTATACGACGATCTTATCAAGGACACTCTTGTATTAAGCAACAGAACTCAATTTATGCAAATTGGCATCATGAAACTGGATACACTGATTGCCGCTTTGCAACATTTTACGAATTCCGATTCGGCTATAAAGAGAATATATGCCCTTTCTAATTACGCTTATGCCGCTCCATTTTTTGGAGCCACTACTTCTACCTTAGAGCAGTTGAAGTTTTCAGGAAGCCTGCGTTATTTCAATAATAGCGAGCTGACCAGGAGGTTTTCAGAATATGATAACGATTTGAATAATCTAAAATATGTTGAGCAAATGAATAACTATTTGGGGGAAGAGATGAGAAAGTTCCTCGTGCAGTTTTTAGATCTTAATTATATCCCCCGGTATACGTCGGACAGCGCCGGCATAAAACTCGTCGATCCTCAACCCACTACACGTCTGAAAATTTACCGGACTGATAAAACTGTTTTTGAACAATACGCAAACCTTTGCAGATTAAAGCAGTTTGATTGGGTAAACAGGATCGGTTTGCAAAAAATACTCTTGCATAGTGCCCGCGGGTTAATTACTTCGTTAAAAAGACGTTATCACCTGGAATAGGGAAGCTAAGAAAACTACAACATTCACATTAAAGCTGCAGCAACGTGCTGCTGCAAACAATTATCAGCTAATGAACTTCCTTATTCAAAATCTTCGTTAAATGAAATTGCACAAATGAATCCATTGAATCAGCCCGCTTCGTGTTATCTGTGTAACTCAACGGTTTAATCAGGTAGCCGGATATTCCTAATTCCTCGCTGGTTATTCTGTCAGCGGTTTCAGAGGACGTGGTCATCACAAATACTTTCAATTCGTGGTGCCTTTTTTCACTACGCAATATCCTCAGAAATTCAATGCCGTTCATTTTGGGCATATTAAGGTCAAGCAAGATGACATCGGGCAAAACCGGATGCTGCGGGTCATTTAAAATATTCAGGGCCTCCTTTCCATTGTGAGCGACAACAAGATCGAGCTCAATATTTAATTTTTTTAATGCACGCTTAAAGCTGATGACGTCTAATTCATCATCTTCGATCAAGAGTATTGTGTTCCTTTTCATTTCAATTTTAGTTTCGTGGCCATGTAAAAATAAATTCTGCGCCTTGTCTCAATGCAGACACAACACGTATCGAGCAATTCTGCTCATCCAATATTCGCTTTATTATGGCAAGTCCTATTCCTGTACTTTCCTTCTCATCCTTTTCCCGTAACGTCTGGAACATTTCAAAAATCCTGGAATGATACTCAGGGTCTACTCCTATTCCATTATCCTTGACCGAAAATTCATAATGATCCGTATGTTCCCTGCAACTTATTACTATTTTACCGTCTTTCCCTGGTGTATATTTGACTGCATTACTGATCAAATTTTCAAATACCTGCTCCAATTTTAATTTCTCTGTAAATATAATCGGGAGGTCATGAACTTCTACTTCGAAATGTCTTGGCACAATGGTGTCAACTATCTGGTAAACAATTTCATTCACATTTACGATCTGCGGGGCCGTTTTCCTTCTTACCCTGGCATAATCGAGTAACCCGTTGATAAGATCTTCCATGCGTTTTGCTCTTTCGCGGATAATTCCAAGATTTTTTCTCAATTCCGGTGACAGTTCATTTCCAAGATCTTCCTCCGTCCAATTTACGACATTATGGATTCCTCTTACCGGAGCTTTCAAATCATGAGAAACCGCATATGCAAATTTGTCTAATTCTGCATTGCGGATCTCCAGTTCACTAATATTCTTCTGCAAGCTTGCCGACATCCTGTTAAGCGATGTGGATAAGCTTTTTAATTCGTCGTGGCTATTATCATGTAGAGTTGTAAAGCGGCCGCCCGAAATGTTCTCAGCAAGTAATACCATTGTCTTTATACGCGTTGATAACCGATAAACAATAAAGAACGCTGCGCTGACTCCAATAATAATCGTCGAAATAAAAAAGATCACGGATAAAAAGTGGGTATCTTTTATGGACGCAGCAAGATTACCGCTATGCACGCTGCGGGTAGTATATTCAATTTTATCAAACTCAGCAAACTTTATAGCAATATCGTCATTTATTTTTTTCCCAATTTGTTGTTTCAGCTGGGTCTCAAACAAAATGGTATATCGCTCAACAGATTCTTTTGAATCAAAATTTTGCCGGGCATTGATCAGACTGGATGCATAATGAAGCCATTGATGATGCAATTTATCAATGGTATCGATAAGCTGCACTTGAGGTGAATTTGACCGGGTGAGATCTTTTAGCCCGTTTACTAATGACGGCACTGTTTGCAGTCCCGTTTCGTATCCTTTTAAAAATTGCTCATCATTGGTCAACAGGTACCCGCGAAAAGAACTTTGCATGTCGATCATCGATTTATGCAAAGCCGTCGAATGGCGGATGATCTCCTGTGAATTGTTGAGGAATTGCGTATTTCGCTCAACTTTTAGTGACAGTAAATAATTAGATGCTGTGTCGAAAATTGAAAGCAGCAAAACGAGCGAGAAGGCCAGTAAGAATTGAATTGATAATTTCATTTTTTCTGATAAAAATTAAAGAGATAGAAAATCCAGATGCATTAGAAAGCAAATTATCAAATCCTGACAACACTTATCGTAATTCAAGGATACGGGTTTTCGCGTAATCCTTTGCACAAAAATCATGTTATACCCCACAAAAAAGAGCCGCTTAAACAAACGGCTCTTAGGTTAATGCACGAGAAAACCACAATGCACGCGGATCAATCTATATCCGCATTAACTCAAAACTTCAGTTATAAGAAACTATCCTTCTTAGTTTTTTTAAGCTCTATACAATTTCCTTTCACCACCGGTCATAGCATGTACGCTCAGTACAGGCACCGACGAGTGATTCACAATATGGCCGCTCCACAAAGGCATTTTTAAGTCCGATTCTGAGCCTTCGTCTATAAGGATCAGGTCAGCCTCCACAAGCTCAGCATAATGCATTGCTGCATCTGCGAGACTTTTTCCGTCTACCTTGTTACATTCAATAGGAATATTTATGACATTTTTCAGGTATTGATATGAACCAACCAGCGCTTTTGTATTTTCGTCGTTAGAAGCATTATCCTGCTTATTCAAAGCAATAAGATGGATCTTCGCTGCAAATTTCTTTGCCAATTCATAAGCAATCCCTATCTTTTTCTTTGGCACTGATTTACCAACCGGCAACACAATATTTCTTAGCGCTTCTTTTTTAGATGCAGGCTGAACACATAAGACCTCACGGCCGACTGATTTGATTATTGACCTGGCTTTACTTTCAATAAAAACATCTCTAACCCAATTTCTCTTCATTGTACCCAGCACAATTAAATCAATTGACAAGTCTGCGACATGCTGTTTTACGACATCAAAGAAGCTTCCCCGCTCCTCAAAACAGGTAATTGGTACACTGTAACACCGGTTCAACTCTCTTTTGATCTTTTCCAACTGATCCACGTTCAGATAGTACTCGTCTTCCTCTTTTTCCGGCGCGTCAAAAAAGGGAACTCCCGGCGTTATCAAACTGCCTGATCTTTCATCAGGAGATACGTGCAATAAACTTAGGTCACTATCAAACTTAGAAGCAATTAACGCGGCTTCCCTGGCGGCATACAACGATGCAGCCGTATAGTCGATCAGGGTCAATATCCTGCGAAAGTTACCTTCCATAAATTCGTAGGATAAAAGTAGCACCCGCATATTAAGACCGAATTAAGATGACATTAAAATGTAATTAAAGGCGAAGTATTTTCATAATAGCAGCTTTTAATTCAAAAGGGTTGAAATATCAGCGAATAGTAGTTTGTTCCTACCTTCAAACCATGGACGGTATAAATTCAGAACAATATTTGATTATTATCTGCAGCCTGGTCGTGCTTTCATACGTATTTTCAATTATAAGTCAGTATATAAGAATACCCTCCGTTTTACTCTTACTTTTTGCGGGTATTGGTCTCCGGTACGTTGCAGACAGATCCGGGCTGTCAATTGTATTTCCGTCGAGGCTGATTGAAGTTTTAGGCATTGTCGGCCTTATTATGATTGTATTTGAAGCCGGGCTGGATCTTAAATTGGGACGAAATAAACTGAGACTGATAAGAAATTCATTTTTTTCTGCGCTGGTGATACTTGTCATTTCATGTGTATCTATAAGTGCCATACTTTATTATTGGCTCGGGGAGTCTTTAATAAAATGCATAGTGTATGCAATTCCGCTTTCAATAGTGAGCAGTTCGATAGTGATCCCAAGTCTTCAACTACTGACCAACGCAAAAAAAGAATTCCTGATTTACGAGGCATCCTTTTCCGATGTTTTAGGCATCATGATATTTAACTATTTTGTCGCTGATGAAGTAATGACCTGGAAGTCTGCCGGAATTTTTGGAGCCAATATCGTTGTTTCAATAATTCTTTCCCTTTTCCTGTCATTTATTTTATTACTCGTATTGGCAAAAACGAAACTGAACATTAAATTCTTCCTGATATTTTCATTGCTTATCCTTATATACGCAGGCGGAAAAATATTTCATTTGCCGTCCCTGATAATTATACTTGTATTTGGTTTGATGATAAACAACTGGGAAAAAGTCCCGATAAGCAAACTTTCTCATTATTTCCCTCCAAAGCAGATCGAATCATTACGCAATTTACTGCATTCGATCACGGCCGAATCGTCCTTTCTGGTTCGCACATTCTTTTTTCTTTTGTTTGGTTTTTCTATTCAGTTAAATTTTGCCGGTGAAACCGACGTATTGATGGTGGGTGGTCTGATCGTTCTCGCATTACTGATCGTCAGGTATCTTTACTTACGCTTCTTTTTACGCGCCAATATTTTTCCCGAGGTCATTTTTATTCCCCGCGGACTGATTACGATCGTTCTTTTTTACAAAATACCATCGCACCTGATGCTTACAGCTTTTAACCAGGGGATCCTATTTTTTATAATCCTGTGCTCAAGTATAATAATGGCCGTTGGAATGATATTTTACAAAAAAGGAAACGAGGATGTTGTTGAAGAAGGACAGTTTTTAAAACGCAGTGATATCATGTAGATCGCCGGCCCCATTGGCGGGTTCCCCATTCATGATTACCATTGATTCAACTTAATAAAGCACTTCAAATTCATGAAGTGCTTTATTAATCATCATACCAAACATGAAAAACTACCGACACTATCTAAGAATCAGTAAGAGGATCCTTCTTTGATAAGGCCTCCTTTAATATCTGCACATATTTACTCGCTGCCTCGTTATCCGGGTCGAGTTGAAGTAATTTCTCAAAATATTCAATTGCTTTACCGTAGTTTTTGTTTTGATTTGCTTCAAAACCTGCGAGGTAGCCATAAGATTCGATCAACTGTCGTTTTGAATTGCCCGTGGTATCCTCCTCACCGATCTCAACTACTTTTAAGTAATGAGGTATTGCCAAACCCTGTTCCATAGTAGTATCAATGGCGGCATTACTTCGTCCACGCCAATAATATCCAAACACCTGGTCCGGATATTTTTCCGCATACATTGCAAATACGGAGTCAGCCTTTTCAAAATTGCCAGCCTGGAACCAGGCAAGCCCCCAATTGAACAGATCAACATTTGTTGACTTTTCATTGATCAGGTAATATTTGCCTAGCCATGTCGCTGTCCCGGAATAGTCCTTTTGTTCTTTCGCAAGATCCGCTATCATCTTGTAATACTTAACAAGCAAACTGCTGTCACGTTCAAGTGCTGCGCCAACTTTATAAAAGAACATTGCCGAATCGTTATGTTGCTTTTCTGTATAAAGATCGCCGAGCAGTATGAAGTCTCTCGCGATCAGTATGCTATCCGGTGCCACATCAAAATATCGGTGTATATAGTTAAAGGCATTCAGATGATCATTGGTTTCCTGATAACTATAGGCGATCAGTTTGTATATACGCGCCGGCACTTTATCATTATCTATTTCAATGAGTTTTTTCGCCAGTTCAATAGCTTGCTTATAATTCTTTGTCAGGTAAAGAATGTCGGTGTAGTCATAATCGTTCTCTATCCTGTGATCGGATAACGCAATATATTTTTCAAGGTACTCCTTTGCTTTGTTCACATTTCTGAAATAATAGTGATAATACAGCTGATAGTAGGCAGGTGCATATTTTGAATCAGCCTGGATGGCTTTATTAAAATACTCCAGGTACAGATCTGAATTGTTTTGTGTTCTGAATAACATTCCAGTCAAATAATATGCTTCGGCAAACTTATTGTCCGCCTCTATGGCTTGCCGGAATGCCTTAAACGCCTCGGTGCCATTATTTAGTTTCCTGTAGGCTTTGCCTAACTCTGTGTATAATTCCGGATTGCGTTTATCCTTCTTAATTGCTCTGTTAAGAAGATCAATAGCGTGATTGGCATCTCCCTTTTCTGCCCTTATTATTGTTTTCGCGACCGCCAATAAAATCTCAGGTTTTTTATATTTTGTTTTTTCCAGGGCATCACTAAAATATCTGTCTGCCTCCTGCACATTTGAACCTGGCAATAAAACGGCTCCTTTAGCGACCATAAAGTAAGGATCCTCTTTGACATCCTGTGGTGCTGCATGCAAAATGTTGGGCACTTTAATATTGCCGGGTGGTTCGCTGTACACCGTCGCCAGGAGATACCATGCCTCTGCGTCATCAGGATCATTCTTGACAATTTGATGAAGTACATCTTTTGCGCTTTCAGATTTGCCATAATACAATAGCTGTTTGGCATCTTTAGCGTCCTGGCCAACGACAGGTGCTATTAAAAACAGGAGAGGTATGAACGATACTCTTTTCATATTTATTTTTTAGGATTTATGATTGCACTGCAAGTATCTGCAATGTTGAATTTGGTCGTAATTCATCTATTATATGCTTGGATGGAAACGAAGACAACCTTGTTTCGGATTCGGGTTCGACCAATAACATGTCGGCCTTAATGCTTTTTGCATAGTCGAACGTTAATTGCGCCACATTTTCACCGTGTAACACTTCATGATCGAGCGGGCATTGAACGATATCCCTGAGGAACCGATAAGTTTCCAATAACGAATAAGCCGAAAACTCACTAGCATTTTGCTTTTTGCTTATTACCGTTACAAGATGGATGGTGATCCTGAATTTTTGCTTTAATGCCACAATAAGTTCAACTTTTCTTTGAGGAATTACGGGTCCAATTGGCACTACTATTGATCTGATCGTGGTATATACGGAACCGGGCTTAAAGGTTAATACCGGGCAACCGGTACTTTTGGCGATCTTATTTGGAGAAACAGTATTTTGAAATGTGAACGTTTTGTGATGCGAATGCTTACCAATAATTATCAGGTCAGCTTTTATTCCTTTTGCTTTTTGAATAATGGCCTTTTGGATATGAATCGAATGTTCAATACTTGCCACTGCTTTGATATTCGGATAATTCGTTTCGATCAATTCCTTCCATTGCGTAAGCTTATAATGAAGTTCATCCTTTACAAAATTCTTAAGTACACTGTTGTCAGGCCAGATCGATTTAAAAATGGATCTAAATGGGAAAGCTGGTTTCTGAACATGATACAAATGAACTGTGGTTTCAGCGGAATCTGACAGTTCAATTGCCTTTTTCACGGCTAATTCAGTGTTTATTTCAAAATCAACTGGTAACAATATATTCTTAAACATAAAATACTTTTGATTCAGCTGTGTAAAATAATGTGCGCAACTTAAGCATGAATTAAACTCACATTAGAATCTCATTAAAACCACTGAAAAACGCGTTAATTATCTACCTTAGTTTGAGTATAAACCGCTTACAATGGATGATAGAAAGATCCTGATTGTGGAAGATGAAAGGAAGATTGCCGATACCCTGAAGTTTGGCCTTGAAGAGAAAGGGTATCATGTTGATGTTGCATATGATGGCAACATCGGATACCGGTATTTCAAATCCTACAAGTTCAATCTTATTATTCTCGATATTAATTTGCCAGGTATCAATGGGTTTGAGCTGTGCAAAATGATCAGAAAAGAGAATTCGACTATTCCAATCATAATGGTTACGTCGCTTCCCACGATTGACGATAAGATAGAGGGTTATGACTCCGGGGCTGATGATTATATTGTAAAACCTTTTGAATTCAAGGAGTTGCTTTTAAAGATCAGGGTGTTGCTAAAAAGGACCTTGTTTCAGCAGGTACCAATTGGAAATATTTTGCACGCAGGCGATCTTGAAATGAATTTAGACAGCAAGGAAGTAAAAAGGGGCGGTATAAAAATAAATCTTACGGCCAAGGAGTTTCAATTGCTCGAGTTTTTGTTGCGCAATAAAAACAAGGTTGTTTCCCGGGCAGATCTTGCCACGAGTGTTTGGGACATCGATTTTGAGAGAAATACAAACGTTATTGATGTCTACATCAGTTATCTGAGAAATAAGGTCGATAAAAATTTTGAGCACAAGCTGATCCAAACCCAGGTGGGGATGGGATACATTCTTAAAGAAAACTGAGTCAAATGCCGGTTCGAATACGAATTACGCTGTTGTTTGTTCTTTTCGTTTTTATTATCATGAGTATCGTTTGCGGATCAGTTTATTACATTTCGGCAAATGAAAGATTAAAAACGATGAAGACTCGTTTAACAAACAGGGCTATTACCATGGGGCGATTGCTGGCACGCAGCGAAATATTTGATCCATATCTGATAAGGCAATTTGATTCCCTGACAGCCGTATCACTCAGGGAAAAAATCATACAGGTTTATGATTCCAATGAACAGGAGATCTATCGCTACAGCGACGTCGCCGGAGACAGAATAGACGTGGACGAGGAAGACCTTCACAATTTAAAAGATGAAGGTGACGAAATTTATTTTATAAGCGGTAACAGGGAAGCCATTGGATATAAATATGAAGATAATAATAGTAAAGTATTTATTATTTCGGCAGCAAGCGATAATGATGGAAGAATGAATCTTGCTCGCCTGAAAACGATCTTAGTATCAAGCTTTACTGTCGGTATTATTTCGGCACTGATCATTGGCTTCCTTTTTTCACAACGATTATTGCGTCCCGTAAAAAAAATTGCCGATGAAGTTTCAGAAATAACGGTTCAGAATCTGACAAGAAGGGTATCAACAGGAAATATAAAAGATGAATGGCATTACCTGGCTGACACCTTTAATCAATTACTTGACAAGCTCCAGGAAGGCTTTGAATTACAACGAAGATTTATTTCAAATGCATCGCATGAATTATCAACGCCATTAACCTCAATCTCAAGTCAGTTAGAAGTGATCCTTGAGAAAGAAAGAACAACGAATGAATATCAAAAAGTAATCAGGTCGGTGTACCATGATGTGCGACATATGGGAAAATTAACGCAAACACTGCTGGAATTTGCAAGAGCCTCCGGAAATAAAGGCGGCTTAGACATTGACCTGATCCGGATCGACGAAGTTCTTATGCACGTCCCTTCAGATCTGTCTAAGATAAATAGTGAATTTGTAGTGATCCTGAATTTCGACAATATGCCTGAAGATGAAGAAAAGCTCCTGGTTTTTGGAAATGAGGCCTTGCTTTTTACAGCAATTAAAAATATTGCATTGAATGCCTGCAAGTATTCTGACAATCATGAAGCGATCATTAGTTTAAGCACGGGTCAAAACAACATTGAAATAGAAATTGAGGATACGGGTTTTGGAATACCGCCTGAGGAAATAGAATACATTTTCCAGCCCTTCTATCGTGCCAATAAAGCCACGGAGGGAAGGGGTTTTGGACTTGGACTATCAATGGCCGACCGGATCATAAAGTTGCATAAAGGATCTATTAAGGTTCGGTCTATTGTAAATAAAGGAACCACTTTTACTTTAACAATCCCATCAGCTTCCAACTTCGAATTAGGAAGGAAGTAGTGTCCTCGTCAATTCACCGTGGCATATTCGAGTTCTCCGGCATACTTTTTCCATTAACAAACTGATCGAAATATATTTTTTGCGTGGGATAGGCAAACCCGATATTTTCCTTCTCAAACGCTTCAACTATCCCAAGATTGATCCGTTGTTGTTTATCCATGTATAAGTTATAGTCTGCCCCTGAAACAAAATAAACGATCTCAAAATCCAGGCTGGAGCTTCCAAAAGACGAAAAATGGGCCCGATCAAACTTTAGATCGGGTTGCTGTTCAATTATTCTTTTCACCATATCGGGAATTCGCTTTAGTTTTTCAAAGGGAGTTTCATAAAGTACCCCGATCGAAAAAACGACTCTCCTTGATTCCATTCTTTTATAATTCTGCACTCTTGAATTTGTGAGGTCGGTATTAGAAACTATCAACTGCTCTCCGCTTAACGCCCTTATCCGGGTGGTTTTAATCCCCACATATTCAACAGTTCCCATTTTATCTCCAATGATAATAAAGTCGCCGATTTCAAATGGTTTGTCAAAGAAAATTACAAAATAGCTAAACAGGTCGCCAAGAATTGCCTGCGCAGCAAGGGCAATTGCAATACCTCCAATTCCCAGGCCCGCCACCAGTGTTGTAATATCATAACCGAGATTATCAATTAGAAATACAATGCCGATTATCCAAATTATGATGTTGACGATGACCACTATTCCCCGTGCTTGTTTCCTCTTTGTTTCGGCGTCTTTCTGCGAGCGGGTAAAGTTTTCAACCAGGTAATTAATGACCGAAGTAATGAGCCTGATCGCGAAAAAAGTTGCTGTCACCAACAATGCAATTCTTAAAATGTTTTGTGCTTTTTCTCCAAATGACAAATATGATAACCCCAGGTAAACAGCCAGTATATAAAAAAAGGGTAATACCGATCTTTCGATCGAGAGTATTAAGAAATCGTCAATGGTTGTATTCGTTTTCCTGGCCCATCTCCTAAGTTGAGCCAGCGCAATGGTCTTGATAACACGCAGGAGAAAGATCGAAATCGCAATAATTAATATACCGATCATCCAGTCCCTGACCGTGTTGCCCAAAAGCACTTTTTCCCAAAATGAATTCATTTGCCCTTAATTTAATACGGAATTGGAGCTTATTGCAATGATAAGGCAGAGGATATAATTCAGGATTAATTCTACATTAGAAAGTGATTAAACTTGAGGCATACGTCGAAACATAAATGCTTATGAACGAGCGGCCATTAGTTACATATTTTTTTGAGCGACTTCCTGGCTTGCATATTCATTGACCACCTGGGGTAAAGTTTTAATAACTGATTCTTCAAGAATGACCGACGATGCTGCCGTATACAGCCCCATACCTGGTCCACTCCAGGTATAGTCCATTAATGTGAGCTTAACTTCTCCATCTACAGACAGTTCAATATAATTGCCATAGCAGATCAATTTGAAGCGAATAGTACCCGATGGCGGAACAATGCACACATTTGATTGCAGCGTACTGTAAATAAAATTCTGACGACTGTTTGCAGGGTTATATCCCCACGAACGCAACAGTATAAGGCCCTCGATCAGATCGAACGAGATAAAATATCCATTGCTATCGTGGTCAATATGAGCGACAAGCCCAAACTTTCCTAAACCGAGGTTTTTGATCTTTCCTTCCCAAATAAAATTATCAGAGGGCTGATCAAAATAAAAGATCTCATACCCGCTTTCTGAACTGCAATTCCATTGGCCATTTTCATGCTTAAAATTTGAAGTAGAATTTTTTAATACCTGAACGGGCGTCCCAAAATCCTTCTGCAAAACTCTATTGGTGACCATTTGCTCCCACCGGTAAAAGCTTTTTAGTACCAACCGTCCGGCACTGTCGGTGGACAGTTCTTTTGGAGGGGGCAATACTCTCAATGAATCGATAGCACCGTGGGTAAAAAAGAAATTATAAAGCAGCAAATGATCCCCGTCCCAAACTGTTCGTGCGGCATAATTTCCCTCCGGCAACAGGAAATCAGTGTGAAAAGTTATGTATTGCCCAATGAACCTGTCGCTCATCCAATAGCGGACTTTTACATCTTCTCTTATTGATCCGATAATGTAAAACTTCCCATCCAGCTCAAATACACAAGGACACTCTACATCATCATAAACCATCGGATAGATCAGGCACTCCTTCAGCACATACTTCTTATCTTCTATTTTTAACAACCCGACGCATCCCCTGCGTGATAATGGCCCAAAATTCTTCCTTCCGCAAAACAAGATGTAAGCCTCCCCGTCATGTTCAAAATAAAACGGATCGCGGAAGCTCAGCCATCCTCTGGGATTATCACCAATGCATTCATAAAAGCCTTTCCTGATCTCAATGGGTAAGCCTTCATGTTTTACTTTGGTCCAACTAAGAAGGTCGTCTGACATGGCAAGTCCTATTTTTGAATTCACTCCTTTGTGTTCACGTTGCAACCCTGTATAGTACATGAAAAATCTCTCCTCTTTCGAAAAGACATGCATGGTCCAAAGCATATCATCATCCCATTCACCGGGATCACCAACAAAAATTGCATTTTTTGTCCGTCGCCACGTTAGCCCGTCTCTTGAAATCGCATGGGCTATATAATCATGATTTGGTATGATCAGATGAAACAAGTGATACGTTCCATTGTGAATATAGATAGAAATATCTCCAATTTCCCAATCGCTGAAACCTGCTCCTGAATACATGTGATTTTTTTTGTTAAAAGCAAAAATATTTCAATTCAAAAAGAGTATTCAAGTATATAAAGCAAAGGTTTTCAACATTTTTAATTTTTTTCCAATGCCCTCTAATGAGATTCTAATATTCAACACCGATGTTATAGGGTAAATTTGTTACATGACAGGTTACTATTTGCAGCTGTTTAGTCCCCACGGTCTCATTCGCTCCACGAATCCTGAAATCGGAAAGGATAAAGACACCGGCGGACAGGTGAAGTATGTTTTAGAGTTACTTACCTCATTATCGGAAAACGAAAGCATACGAAAAGTTGATTTGTTCACGAGGCGTATTTCCGATAAACGCATTGCATCTTCTTATTCAGAACCGATAGAAAAGCTAAACGATAAAGCAAGGATAATAAGGATCAGTTGTGGTGGTTCAGGATACAGAAGAAAAGAAAATCTTTGGGATCACTTAGATGAATTTACAGATAAGACCATCCGGTTTATTGAACAGGAAGATGATTATCCTGATATTGTTCACGGCCACTATGCTGATGGCAATTATATCGCGCAGCAGCTTTCAAAAATATATGGCATTCCATTTTTCGCAACCGGGCACTCGTTGGGAAGAAATAAGAAAAAGATCCTGTTAAGCCAGGGATATACCGAGGAAAAGTTAAATCACACATTCAAGATAGATCACCGGATAAGCATTGAGGAATCGGTGCTGCGGAGTAGTGATTATGTCATTGCAAGCACGCAACATGAGATAGATACGCAATATAGCCTCTATAACGACGCGGATGTTGCAAGATTTGTTGTAGTGCCACCGGGTTTCAATAGTGCTTTATTTTATCCATATTACAGGTTTGACATGCCTTCCTTCAAATTCACATTGGAACAGGAACAGGCGGTTAACAGAGTGAACCAGGAGATTGAAAGGTTTTTATTTAATCCTGCAAAGCCGCTCATCGTTTCGATTGGAAGAGCAGATAAAAGAAAAAATTTTGAAACGATCATCCAGGCTTACGGGGAAGACAAGGGATTGCAGGCCATGGCCAACCTTGCCATATTTGCCGGTGTAAGAAAAGATATTTCCAAAATGGGCGAAGAAGAGCAGGAATTACTTACAAATCTTTTGTTGTTGATGGACAAATATGATCTATATGGAAAGATGGCCATTCCAAAAAAGAATGATCCCCAGCTGGAAGTCCCGGAGATATATAGGTTAGCAGCCCGAAAAAAAGGAGTTTTTGTAAATGCTACACCGGGGGAGAATTTTGGATTAACTGTATTGGAAGCAGCTGCTTGCGGCCTGCCTGTTATTGCATCGTCAAAGGGAGGGCCTAAGGAAATCATCCATCACTGTCACAATGGATTAGTCGTTAATGTTGAGGACCCTTCAGCAATTTCGTATGGGATAAAAAAAGTAATTACCGACCATAGTTTATGGCAACGTTATTCAGAAAATGGAATTCTTTGCACCGACAAGACTTACTCCTGGCAAAATCATTCACAACAATATGTTTCGCTGGTTGAAAAGGCAATTGAAGAAAAGAACCAGGAAGAAGGATTGGGTCGGGAATTAGCTTACGGGAAAAAATTATCGTTTGTCAAATACTTTTTGATCTCGGATATCGATGGCACTTTAGTGGATGGGGAGACCACAACGGGGCTTGACGAATTAAAGGAATGGATAAATAAAAATGACAGCGACGTGGGCTTTGGTCTGGCAAGTGGAAGAAATTTGGAATTGGTTAAAAAAGCAATTCACCAATATGAACTTCCCGAACCTGACATTTTGATCTGCAGCGCAGGTTCTGAAATTTTTTATACTCCGGATTACGAACCTGACAAGGGATGGGAAAGTCATATTTCGTATCTATGGAAGAAGGATGAGATTGAAAAGCTCCTGCTTCATTTTCCTAAACTAACGCTGCAGGAAGAAGCAGCACAACGGGAATTTAAGCTGAGTTATTATGTCGATGAGGATTTTACCGATGAAGATATTAATGCTATTTACAAGATCCTGTATGAAAATAAGCTCAGGGCAAAACTATTATTGACAGAAAACCGATTTCTTGATATTCTTCCTTTCCGTGCCAGCAAGGGCAATGCGATACGCTTTCTAAGCAATAAGTGGCGAACCCCGGTTGAAAAGTTCTTAACAGCCGGCAATAGCGGCAACGACATAGATATGCTGAAAGGCAGAGTTAAAGGAATTGTCGTTGCAAACCACAGCCCTGAAATGATCTCATTAAAAAATTTGAAGGATATTTATTTCGCTGAAAAGAATCTTTCGGAAGGTGTGCTCGAAGGAGTTGCGTATTATGAAAAACGTTTCTGATCTGGAATTGGAAGAAGTGAAAGTACCTTATACTAACTAAATATCAAGCGCACATATGTGATCTTTTCATTTCACAATTGTTACATCATTCAAATAATCGTTGCATTAGTCTGTGATCATGCCTGTAAATATCTTCCAGGAAATGAACCATGCCTTCTCTGTCCACCCAGCTGGTAAAATATGTTATATAGACGGGCCAGGTCTTTTTTAAGGTTACCCATTGTTCAGTCTTACGGCTCATCGCTTGTTTAATTTTGGTATCAGACCATAAACTATCTTCTTTTAGCAAATATTTTGCAAGGGCAACCGGCTGTTCTAATCGGATACATCCATGGCTAAAGGCTCTCTTTTCTCTACTAAATAACGATTTGGCAGGGGTATCATGAAAGTAAATATTATAACTGTTGGGAAAAAGAAACTTTACTCGCCCTAATGCATTACTCCTGCCGGGCTTTTGCCGTACTACAGGCAAATCAGCGCTGTAGCCGGTTATTTCCATGTTGTTTCTTCCAAGATAGTTGGGGTTTCGCTTCATGGCAGGAAGAATCTCATTACGAACAATACTTCTGGGTATGTTCCAATATGGACTAAAGACTATGTATTTTAATTCATCAGAAAAAATAACCGTTCGATTAGCTGCCTTCCCTACTACAATATCCATAGTCAGCGCCACCCTGCCATCCTCTATTAAGCGGAAACGATATTCGGGTATATTGATAAAAATAAAATTGTCCGGCCGTTTCGGCATCCATTTCATGCGCTCCAGATTCACCATCATTTGCTTAATTCGTTCTCCTACCGGTACGTTCAAAGCGCTCAAAAGGTGGTCATCAATTATACCGGTTTGCTTTAAGCCATAAAGCCCCTGTACTTTTTTTACAACTGCTTCGAGAGAATCGGTAAATACACCCGAAGTATCGGCACGTGAATAATACCTCTCGATTGACAGTCTGTGCTTCATTCTTTTTACGAACTCGCTGCTATTCCCTTTTTTCCATCTCTTTCCTGTAATGTTAAGAATGGGCCACCCACCAGCTTTTTCAATGTCCCTATACTTAAAAACAGCATCTTGCAGCTCATGAAATCTTACATCCAATGGTTGCCAGACTTTTGACCTGGAGCTCAGCAGGGAATCCAGCATAGCTGCTATGTTCAGCCTGCGTTTGGGAATATGCCATTGAAGTTCCCCGGGTTCAGCCCGCACTCCAAATGCTGCCTGAGCATACTCAAAAAAATGTTTGGTTAGCGAAAGTTCAGTCAAAACCAAGGTCGTACGGTCCCGAATAAAACTGCTGTCGGCATATAGCAGTGTATCCATCGTCTCATGCAATTGCCGATCAAAAATGCTGCTATCCGCAGTTTGGTTCAGGTAATTATCATGCTGATTCCAAAAACCTTCTGCCTGGAGGGTTAATCCCTCGTCATTAAACCATGCAAATTCATAATTACGGAAAGAATAGAAATCAAGTACCTGACTCTTTAGAATGTCATTTTCATTTTCGAGAAACGCTGAAACTTGTACACTGTCCAGAAATAAGTTTGAGTAGGCGTTTTTTGGTGTTATGGACGTATCCCTGGGTACCGACACCGGTCCACTTTGTTGTTCCTGTGCCTGTTTGCAATGACTTAATAAAACCATCGTAAACAGCGATAAGGGTATGAAAGAAAAAAACAATGACAAATAATTTTTTGTTTTCATAAGTAGTGTTCTACTTTTAAGTTCTTCCCGATTCCGGGAGCGATTAACTTGTTACTTATTCTTCATCTTAATTACATCCCGAACAATTTCCACAATGTTTTTGAAGGGAGTACATCGATCTAAAAAGGCTACAATAATTTTGCCGAATGGGGCTTAAAATTGCTTGCTAAACCCCCACTTTTAACGATTGTTTTCATCAAGTATTCTGAAGAAAAGATTTGAGAAAAAGCTTTAGGCTTTACATTTACACGATTCACCAACATATTGAATCTGAACTTCACTTAAGTAACCGAATGCGCTCTTCCTTTGTTTCTCTAATTTCCCGGTAAATGGGTTAACCCATTTTTTCATTGCTTTGTCGCATACGTTGTAGATGCCAGCCAGCTGTTTTGGTTGAATAGGTCCTGTCTTCTTACTAAATTTTGCGTACTCGTTGGTTGGGGGCCTGTGATTTCGTGAGTCATTTCGTGTCAACTTGTCTATTATCACGGCAGAAAAGGGGAAACAAGCTACATTCTTTAATACACTTACAATGAAAAAACTTGTAAGTCAACACTTACAAGGTTTTTATCGTGCCCAGAACAGGAATCGAACCTGCACAGTATTGCTACCACTGGATTTTGAGTCCAGCGCGTCTACCAATTCCGCCATCTGGGCAATGGGGTTGCAAATGTAAAATCTAAATCGGGAATGATAAAATTAAAAATTCAGTAGTTAATGGTCCTTTGATAGTCATTTCTATCCTACCTGATAAATCCCGGTAACTCGTCCAATTGCCTGGATTGTTCCCTGTCAAACAAGAGATCTTTAATTCCAAAGAATAGAGACTTGAAACCTGTAAAGACTTCGCGGTTAAAATTCAACAGCGTGGTGATCTCGGTCTCATTGACATGTTTGGCCGTGCCTTCTTTATACAAATGTTGCAATGTTTCTGTGTATCCCCCGGTTACGGAATGGTATACTTCCACAACTTCTTTGATGTTATCATGTTTTTCTTTTATTAACAGATTCTGTATCGCTTCACAGAATTTCTTTACTTCTGCTTTTGTTTGCTTGTAAAAAATATACTTCGTCTCATTACTTGAATTGTGCAACTGGTCCTTATCGGGCAAAGCATCTTTAAAGCTCTTTGCTGCATACATCGTATTCCGCGCTGATGACATCAGCCGATCGGCTTTCTCCGAATCATCTTTCTTTCCCATCGTTTCCCGCAGCTGGATATAATAACTATGAATTTCGCCATATAGAAATTTAATGTACTCATATTTTTTTGAAAGATTTTGCTCAGAAAATCTCTTATTTAGTTTCATGTCTTTCTCTAATTTGTTATCCACGCCAAAACAATCTAATATAAAGTCACAAACAGCGGCGATTAAATGACGATCCTCTTTTTCCATTGCATATAAAGCCATAGATGGCTCTTTGGTATCCACTTTATGAATGAACATTGTTTCATCATCAGCTGAACGAAATCTCTTCTCCAGGAATTGACCCATTACTTTTAATAAAGGATAAAAAATAATGATCCCAAGAATATTAATGAAGCTTTGAAAAAATACCAGCGCTATCAAATTATCCCTGATTCCAATCACTTCGGTAATCAAACGGTGTACAGGCAATAAGAAACCTAATGTCACCGATGCGGTAATAATATTGATCAAAAAATTACCGAGCGCAACTCTCTTTTTTACCGCGGATCCTTTTATACTGGCTATAAACAGCTTTATGGTCGTTCCTACCTCTGAACCCAGCGTGATTGCCATTGCATCATAAAGATTGATCGCCCCGGCAAATAATGCGCTCAAAGTAAGAGCCATGGTGGCCGAACTTGCCTGGATAATTGTGGTCACGATAAAACCCACCAGGACAAAAATGATCGCAGCCGAATCCTGGTATTGAGCCAGGTCGACATGCTTCACGGTATCTTCCATTCCTGTACGTATATAACCAAGCCCCACAAATAAAAAACTAAATCCAAGCAGAAAACGACACCAGTTATTGATTCGCGAACCTTTATTGAATATCACGTAACCCAGGCCAGCAAGACCTGTTATGGGCAATGCAAAATTTTCGATGTTGACTTTGAATCCCACTAATACAATTAACCAATTACTGACCGTGGAGCCAAGATTTGCTCCCAGGATAATTGCCAGCGCATTCTGCATATGAATAATCCCTGCTCCAACAAAAGCAAGCACCATCAGGTTCACAACCGAGCTGCTTTGCAAAACGGCAGTAACCACAGCACCACCGCCTATCGCCTTAAGTTTATTTTGGGTTTGTTTTTTTAAAAAGAGTTTAAATGGTCTGCCTGCCAGCTCCTGTAACGATTCTTCAAGAAATTTTATGCCCAACAGGAATATGGCAATACCTGCCAGCATTTTCCATATATCAACTGATTCAAACATGTCGATAAGTTACGGGAAAAGTGGTGAAGTCTGAGGTCTGAGCACAGATGTACGATGTCTGATTCCTACGTATGAAGATTCAAATGTGACTTCGGACTTCCGACCTCGAACCTCAGACCCCAGACCTCAGACATCTAACTTCCGACTTATATTTGCCAATTATGAATCTTGATTTCAATCGTAACGAAGATGCCATGAAGATGCAACTAAGCGAAATGCGCCGGCGTTTGCAAAAGATCTATGAAGGCGGTGGTAAAAAAGCGGTTGAAAAACAAAAGGAGAAAAACAAGCTAACACCCAGGCAACGGATTGAATACCTCGTTGATAAAGACAAACCATTTATTGAAATAGGCGCTTTTGCCGGGTACGACATGTACCAGGAACAAGGCGGCTGTCCAGCAGGCGGATCTGTTGCGGGTGTTGGCTGGGTAAGCAACAGGCAATGCGTGATCGTTGCAAATGATCAAACCGTAAAAGCAGGCGCATGGTTTCCAATCACAGGTAAGAAGAATCTCCGTATGCAGGAGATCGCAATGGAGAATTATTTGCCCATTATTTACCTGGTGGATAGCGCTGGTGTATTTCTCCCGATGCAGGATGAAATTTTTCCTGACAAAGAACATTTCGGAAGAATATTTTACAACAATGCCCGTATGAGTGCAATGGGCATTACTCAAATTGCCGCAGTAATGGGTCCTTGTGTGGCCGGGGGCGCATACCTGCCGATCATGAGCGACGAAACGCTGATGGTAGAGGGAAATGGCTCGATCTTTTTAGCCGGGCCCTACCTTGTAAAAGCAGCAATCGGTGAGGATATTGATACAGAAACGTTGGGTGGCGCAGCTACTCATTCGGAGATCTCCGGTACAGCAGACTATAAATTCAAAACAGAACAAGAATGTATGGATCACATTAAGCGCTTGCTATCCATGCTGGGTGAAAAAGAAAAAGCGGGGTTTGACAGAAAGGCTTCAATTGCTCCAAAAAAAGTTCCGAATGAGTTACTTGGTTTAGTTCCGTTTGATGGCAAGACCTATGATATGCTTGACATCATCGAAAGAATTGTTGACGATTCAGCATTTCAACAATTCAAAGAGGAATATGGTAAAACAATTATCTGTGGTTACGGAAGGATTGATGGTTGGGCTGTCGGGATCGTTGCGAATCAACGGAAGATCGTAAAAACAAAAAAGGGAGAAATGCAGTTAGGCGGTGTTATCTATAATGACAGTGCTGACAAAGCTGCAAGATTTATTCTCAATTGCAACCAGAAAAAAATCCCGCTTGTTTTTCTGCAGGATGTTACCGGCTTTATGGTAGGGAGCCGGAGTGAACACGCGGGTATTATAAAAGATGGTGCAAAAATGGTAAACGCCGTAGCCAATTCAGTTGTGCCAAAGATCACTATCGTCATTGGTAATTCTTATGGCGCCGGGAATTATGCAATGTGCGGCAAAGCGTATGGTCCGCGCTTCATTTATGCATGGCCAACGGCAAAAATTGCTGTAATGGGTGGCGACCAGGCAGCAAAAACACTTTTACAAATACAGGTAAGTGCAATGAAAGCCAAAGGACAGGAAATAAAGGCCGACGACGAACAAAAGTTGTTATCTGAGATCATAAGCCGGTACGATCTGCAAACAACTCCTTACTATGCTGCGGCCCGGTTATGGGTCGATGATATAATTGATCCCCTCCAAACCAGGATTTTGGTATCAGAAGCCATTTCTGCAGCAAACAATAACCCGCATTCTTCTGCAATAAAACTTGGTGTCTTCCAGGTCTGATACTGTGGAAATTGTAGAAAAAAAATCTTTTTTTCGAATATAAAATTTGACTACTTTCACTGCCATAATCAACACTAACTGAACGCTTATGAAGAAATCTACTATCCCTGGATTTTTACTGGCATCTATTTGTATCCTCACCTTACTGCAATCATGTAAAGACGATCGTTATCTCCTGGAACCACCCCCGGTTCCGGATCAATCATTTGTTGAAGAATTCGATACTGCAAAAAATGCTTATGACAGGGGCTGGCGTTTCATTAATCGTAGTGAATTCATCGGTCGAACCGGTTGGCAAAATCCTGACGCACTTACTGGTATTCCTTTTCATTCATGGAGCGGCACAGGTAATGGATATCTTTGGTCAGATTACCAGGCAACCTCGGCGGCCGCGGTAACAATCAGTAACTGGGCAGTATCCCCTGAAATAATAATGCAAAACGGTGACCAGATCACTTTCTATACGCGTGCGCAATTATTATTCTTCAATAATGACTCTACTGATTTTGTGAATCGCCTGCAAGTCAGAATGAATAAAACGACTTCATTGAATGTTGGCGATGGAAATGACCCCGGTGATTTCACGGTAGCTCTTCTTGACATCAATCCTTTTTATTATGAGTTTTTGAAAAGCGCCTTTATAAACCCGGCGAATCCGCTACATCAACAGGCCAGGCAGGCGTATCCGCATGTCTGGACAAAGTTCACAGCTACGGTTGTTGGTCTAAGTGAACCAACAAAAGGAAGATTTGCCTTCCGCTATTATACTGAAGGTGCTGGTAATAACGGAAGGGGGTCTGCCATTGGTGTTGACAGCGTAGCTTATATTAGTAAACATTAATCATTCAGTACTAACCATAAAAAAATTACAAATGAGAACTGGAAAATTATCCCTAATTGGTTTCGTACTTACGATATTTTCTCTCATTCTCCTCAGCGCGTGCAGCGAAGAAAGAGCTGCGGCACTTGTTGAATCAAATCAGCCCGTAAGTCTTTCTTATCATGAAGAGTTTGATTCAATGCAGCGTGTCATTGATTTGGGATGGAAAGCCGTGAACTTAAGCAACCCATTGGGTGGTGATTCATGGCAGCAAGGTTCATTTATCGTAAACGCTACAAAAGGAGGTCCTTTTGTTTCTTCAATCGCTTCTCATTCATATAAAGCCAGTGCCAATGAGCATGCATTTGCTCCTTATACGGTAGGTGAAGGCTTGTCCTTCATCAATTGTTGGCTGATATCCCCTGCCCTTTCAATGAAAAACGGAGATGTTATCTCTTTCTGGACAACGACAAGAAGCCCTGTGAGTTTTCCGGATCGTATGCAGGTATGGTTGAATCCAAATAATGAGAGTACAAACGTTGGAAGATCTGATCTGGAAACAGGTGATTTCACGGTTAAGCTGCTGGATATTAATCCGACACTTTCAGCTGCGCCTTATCCCACAGGATACCCGACAACATGGACAAAATTTGAACTCACTATCTCTGGTTTACCTAACGGAACTATTCCGCAAAAACACCGTGTAGGTTTCCGTTATTTTGTGAAGAATGGTGGCCCCAGCGGGTCGGTTTCAGACGAGATCGGAATTGATGATTTTGACTTTATCAGTAAATAATAGTTATAGTAATATTTAAGAAATCCAACTTTGATTATTCAGAGTTGGATTTTTAATTTTACCGCTTTCTATGAAAAGGACCCTTTCGTTAATATCAGTGATAATTGTTGTAGTTGCGTGTTCGGATAATGATGGAAATGCAAATGCAATAAAGCCGGTGCCGTTACCAGACTCTGTTCTAACCAAAAGATGGGAAGCTATTAAGGTATTGAAAGATAGTATCCGCGAGGGAGATCTTGTATTACGTTGTGGTAATGATCATATCAGCGAATCGCTTCGTGATTTTAGCCAGCAGGAAAAGCTTTATTCGCACAGTGGCTTAGCTTTCCGCCACAATGGCGAAATGCTTATTTACAGCAATATGGCCGGGGATATTAATCCAAATGAAGTTATGCGTCGTGATAATGTCGATTCCTTTCTCACTCCGGTCAATAATGTGGCTGCAGGAGTATATCGCTATGATCTTTCCCATGAAGAATTGCAAAAACTAAAAGGCATTGCCGAAACTCACTATAACAACAAGCTTCAATTTGACATGAATTTTGATCTTTCGACCGATGATAAGATGTACTGTGCTGAGCTAATTTCCAAAGCGGTAGAAAATGCATCGGGCAAAAGGATCAGTTTTTCAACAAGCCTAATAAATAAATCGTTGAAAGAAAAATATTTGAAAAAATTACTGGAGAAAAAAATAGTGCCTTCAGCAAAGATGGCTGATCAAAAAGAATACATTGCCCTGGATAATTTATATTTCAACTCTCATTGCAAAGAGGTACTGAAAGTGGTTTTCGGGGAGCCGCAAAAACCGATCAAGTTTCCCACACCGGAAAATTACCAGCAGTGAGCAAGCGTGATGTAATTATGTATACCGATGGTGCATCCCGGGGTAATCCCGGGCCCGGCGGTTATGGCACAATTCTGATATCGGGCGATCATAAAAAAGAGTTGTCCCAGGGGTATAAGATAACAACCAATAACCGGATGGAGTTAATGGCAGTGATCGCAGGGCTAGAGTCTTTGAAAAAGCAGGGGTTGCAGGTTGTCATTTATTCCGACAGCAAATATGTTGTCGACGCGGTAGAAAAAGGGTGGTTAAATACCTGGATCGCTACAGATTTTAAAGGAGGGAAGAAAAACAAAGACCTCTGGCTCCGGTTTTATCACTTATCAAAAACACAATTTCTTCGGTTTGTATGGGTAAAAGGCCATGCAGATAATCCTTATAACAATCGCTGCGATCAATTGGCAACCGAAGCTGCTGATTTTGGGATATCAATTGATGATGAAGGATTTGAAGCTACGCGTGGTAAACTGCTCTGAAAAAAGATCCTCCCGGTTGAAGAGAGGAACATGTCTTATAGATACACTCAGGCAGCCCGCATTTCTTTCTTCAAGACGCTCTTGCCTAATAAATAATAGCTGCCAAAGAAAACTCCGTTAAATAAGAATGTTGACAACAGGCTCCATTTAAAAAATGGCAGTGCTTCGGAGTAACAGAGCAAAAGTCCGCTAAATGATCTTCCATAAGGCTGGTTGTTAATATCAAGCCCGCCTCCGATCCAAACCGTAAAATTTGAAACAAGGAAAAAATAAACAGCTCCTGCAAGAGAACCTATAAAAATCTGACCTGCCTTATTTTTATTGATGAAGAAACCGATAATTGTGATGGAAGCTATTAGAATATAATTTGAAATTTGGCCGGAATAAAACCCCTTTATAGTTGTTAAACCCTGTGCGTATAGTAATTGGTAAAGAAGGTCGGAAATAAACAATGAGAGTATGGGGAATAAAAATGCAAACCTCTTGTCCTTGCTTACTGAACCTGCGAACAGGGCCATCGCAATTTGAGGGGCAAAACCCATCGGTCTTGTGTCCCAAATCCTATACAATGCTGCT
>JAICPX010000502.1 GCA_025929635.1 Chitinophagaceae bacterium | reverse complement strand
TAGAAATTCTTTGGGAGCTGCCACCCCGCGTCGATCGTGTAATCCTGGGTAAAATAGCTGTTATTAAGAGAAGATTGGAGTGAATATTTCGCCTTGGTATACGTGAAGCCGCCTCCGACAGTAAGATCAAATTTATCCCTGAAGCTCTTCGTGACCTCTAAATTTGGATCAATACTGATATTATAAATATTGTTCCTGACAGTATTTATGAATTGGATCGTCTTGCTGTAACCAAACCCCGTATTGAAATTCAATGTTCCCTTTATGATCCGCAACGGCCAGCCCACACTGATATCATTATTTAAGTTATAGACACCATCAACATTCACCGGTTTCGTTGTTTTTCTCCCAAAAGAATCGATCACATCATAGTTAACTATCCTGTTATTGGTAAATGAATAACTGCTGAACCAGAAAAAACTTTTATTACGGAATGGGTTCATGCCTGTGTAGTTCACATTTACCCGGTGAGTATATTCCTGTTTCAGATCAGGATTGCCTGATCTTATATTGAGGGGGTTGCTGATATCAGGTACCGGCTGTAATTGTGAAACGGACGGTTGATTGGTGGAAGCCCTGTAATCCAACTGAAGATTTTTAAATCTGGTAAAATTGTATTGGAATCGCGCATTGGGCAACAGGTTATAAAATGATTTTGCAATAACAGAATCCTTTATCCCGCTTTTTATAGTGCCTTCGAGATCGGCGTTTTGCCATGTTACGCCAAATGAATAGTTATACTTCTTCTTTTGTGTGCGGACACGAATACCTGCGGTGGTTGTACCATAAACATTTTCATAGTTATTTGTCAACTGGGGATTGATCATATCATGTTTACCAGAATTCCGGTCATAGTCATACGTGATCTTATCAGACACCGAATGGCTTTCATTTCTTGATACACTCAGTTCCAGCAAGGACTTTTTAAATAATGGCTCTGTGTAGACAGCCCTTGTATTATAACCTCTCAGTTCGCTTTCCGTTATGTTGCGTTGATTAATGGAATCGGTTCTTACCAGGCTCCCCAATTTATAAAACTGGTTGACAGATTCAAGTTCACCATTTCCATCACTTTCATTTAGTGTGCTGCCCAAACTAATTGAAAAAGTTCTTCCCTTTCTTTTGAATTTTTTTCTGAATAATAATGTACCGCTGAAATTATAGCCGTCGCTCGCAGAAAAATTGTCGCTGAATCCCTTGTTGCTGCGAAGTAATTCTTCGGACAAAGTTTCATACTCACTGAACGATTGATTCTTCCTGTTTTGCCAGCTGAGACTGGGTGTAAATCTTAAAGAATGCATTGAATCGATCAGATAATCATATGTAAGGTTAAAACGATTTGAACAGCTAAGATTGTTTGTCCGTGAGTGTTGATTATAGAAGTAGGTGGAATCGGGTAAGATGTATTGCCTGCGTAGTTCTTGATCTGTAACCGGGTTATACCTGTTGAAAAAATAATTGCTCTGCACTTCCATTTTTGTACCTATAATATTATTATAGTTGGCACCACCCGCCCAGGAAGTATTGATTGCATTATTGTTCCCGCCACCCATTGCGCCGGCCAATGCATCATTTGAAGACATATTGATACTTATGTTCCCGCCACTGCTTCCACCTCCCAGCTGGCTCATCCCGCCGGAAAAATTAAGAATGTCCATGAACGAAAAGCCTTCAGCATTGGTGTTATTACCCATGCCGATCACTGACATCTGTCTTGCACCTTTAAATGAGTTCACATTAAATCTTCCCTGGTAGCGGCCTTCGGTACCACCGCCTGCATTTACTTTTCCAAACACTCCTTTCTTTTTGTCCTTCTTTAATTTGAGGTTGATCGTTTTTTCACTTTGCCCGTCATCAAAGCCTGTAAGCTGGGCCATATCGCTTTGCCTGTCGTACACCTGCACCTTATCAACCGCATCTGCGGGTAAATTTTTTGTTGCTATTTTAGGATCATTCCCAAAAAACTCCTTACCATCAACCAAAACTTTTTTGACCTCTTGTCCCTGTGCTCTCACGGTTCCGTCTTTTTCCACTTGTATCCCGGGCATTTTTTTAAGAAGATCTTCTACAACTGCATTCGGTTTTGTTTTGAATGAACCGGCATTGTATTGAACTGTATCGCCAATCAGGGTGACGGGAGGAGCTTCGGCCTGCACTACTACTTCTTCGAGTACTTTATTCTTATCGCTTAATTCAATATTGGCAAGGTCAATATCTTTTTCAGACTCGCTTATTTCAAAATACTTATTTACGTTATGGTAGCTAACGTGAGTCACGAGCAAGCGATAATCACCAAAAGGAACATTAGCCAGCGTAAACTCGCCCCTGCTGTTTGTCATAGTAAAAGTTACGAGTGAAGAATCCTTGCGTTGCAATACGGTAATCGTTGCGGCGGATACGGGTTGCCTGGCAATCGTGTCAAATACTATTCCTTTGACATTTCCGCTCTTTTGAGCAAAAGAAGCAATACAAATAAAGAAGCCCAAAACGCTCAGTAAAATTTTCTTCATGGACCGGTTGGTTTTTTCTGCTACGAAAATATTCTTACCGGATCATTAAGGGAGTTAAGCAGAGTTGAAATTAGGTTAATGAAGGTTAATGAAGGAAATTCCATCTCGCCTAAGGCGAGTCCAGATTCCAATGGCTACAAGTTGGAATTTGTGATTTTTATTGATTAGTCTATTATCGGACCACGATCCTTATCATCTCTTTGCTTTTCGTAAACCTGGATCCTGATCACCCAGTCGAGCATTTCGGTTTCCAATACCAATGCAATCTTCAAATTTTCCAACTCCGGTGTTTTATCACCCGCATCAAAAACTATCGTGGTGAATTTTATTGATTCGGATGGCTTGATGTATTCGCCTTTAAATACAGCATTCAGTCCATTAATGTCAACAGAAAGATGTTGAAGCGAGCTAAAACATGACCGGAATTTCTTTGATGCTTCTTCAAAGTCGTCGGTTCGCAATATGTCGGCTTCCCAGGAAAAGATCTCTTTTGTGTTTGAACTGTATTTTATAACACGGCACTTTATTGCATCCTTTATTTCTACGCGACTTGCAAATTCTATCGTCTGAGGGTTTTCAATTAGCTGGTCTCCTGAAATATTCTTAAAGCCATTGGGATAATCACTTATGACTTTTGCGATATCAGTTTGAAGGGAATTTTTTACCGTGATGATCTGGGCTGACGCGGAAAAAAAAGATAAAATGATGGCGAGGGTGGCAGTTAGTGGCTTCATGAAGGTTGAATTTTAACATTCTATGTTGCAAGATATAAGAGATTTTTTTAACTTTATAGTATACTTTATCTGAAAATTAATCGTTAATTGAAAAAATCCGTTATGAAAAACAGAGTAATTGTACATGGGCATGAGGAGGCAAAGATCTACAAGCATAATTACAAACCCTCCTTTAGTGTTGCAAGGTTACTTCGTTCTGTGCTTGGCGTAATTATCACAGGTCAATCATTGGCTG
>JAICPX010000567.1 GCA_025929635.1 Chitinophagaceae bacterium | reverse complement strand
GGTTCCTGATCTTTTATGATGTAGGCAATACAACGACAGCCATTCAGCACTATTGGTCACTTGCAGTAGAAGAGCAATTTTATATTGTCTGGCCCCTTGTGATTTTTATGGTTAGGAAGCCAAAAATACTGCTAATGATTGCCGGTCTCCTGCTTGTCGCCGTTATATGCGTACGGCTTTACATGTGGACCATACAGATTAAAGACCTGAATTATTTTGGTTTATATACCTACACCCGCATTGATGGTATCTGTATCGGCAGCATGCTGGCTATTCTTCAATTCATGAGATCGACATTCATAAAAAGGTATTTCACTGTGCTGGTGTTACTGCTTGCAGCTATGAATTTTGTATTTTATTTCGTAAACAAAGAGTACAATTTCACATTCCCCTATTTTGCCGTTGTGGGTTATACAACTTTTGCTATGTTGTTTGCGATCATTGTTCATGAAGTAATTCAGGGTGACAATAAGTCGCTCAACTTCGTTTTGAATTTAAAGCCATTGAGATTCTTTGGTAAGATCTCGTATGGCCTCTATATTTTCCACTGGCCGATATACCTGCTTTTATATGATTGGATGGATATCAAATTAAGAACCGCCATAACACTTTCAGAAGATAATCTTGCTGTCGTGACCTCGATCCTGTTGACAATTATCGGTGTCCTGGTAAGCATAATCAGCTTTTACAGCTTTGAACGTTATTTTCTAAAAAAGAAAAAAGCTTTTAATTAAAGATGTTATCGTTATTAATAGCACATATAATTATAACTGCACTTTGTTTATGGAGCGGACATCTCTTTTATAAATTCTTTCCTGCTAAGAATGCAAGCAGGCCAATAATTTATTTGGCGATAAGTGGATTGATCCTTCTTACAGCTTTAACTCAGATCATTGCATTATTCTTTCCAATTAATGTTTATACCAGGCTTATAGTCCTGGGCATTCTCCTGTTATTATCTATCTATAAGAGAGAAAACACAAAGGTCTTTATTGGTAAAATAAGGATGTCTCCATCCATGATACTATTTTTTGTCGTTTGGGCAATTATCCTTCTTATGAGCGCCGGGCCGATAGTAATGGATGATACAGAGAGCTACCATATACAATCGATCAAGTGGATACAGGACTATGGATCAGTTCCAGGCCTGGTAAATTTGCATGAAAGATTTGGATTTAATACCTCGTGGTTCAATAGCGTGGCTTTTTTTGGCTTTTTACCCGCAACGACCGCGTATACTGTTTTGAATAGTGTTTTGTCAGTGTGGTTTTGCTATTGGCTTATCTCATCATTTAATCATTTCACCAAGGAAGGAAATTTCCAGGCGTCTTTTGCAACCATAGTTATTCTTATTGCGAGCCTTGTCATTTGGCCATTGATAAGAGGGAATGCCGCCTCCGCGAACTATGATTTCATTACGACCGTCCTTGTCTTTATTCTTTTTTCTGAAATTTTTCTCTCCAAAGAATTTTCTCCTTCAATAGAATGGCTCATTTGGCCAGCATACTTATTCACCGTAAGGATCACTAATTTTCCATTGCTGCTCTTGAGTGTGATCGCGTTGATCTTTTTTATGAGGCAAAAAGATATTGAAAAACTCCTTTTGCTAATTTCCTATTGCCTATTGCTTATTGTTCCATACGTTACAAGAAACATGATCATCGCAGGCTATCCATTTTATCCCGCCACCAGTTTTGACCTGGTCAACGTTGATTGGAAACCTGATCCGCAAATTACTGAGCGATTACTTGCATACATAAAATATTATAACCGCGTTAGCACGACTTACCTTGAGATCGAACAAACAAAAGCATTAGGCCCGAATTGGATCCCATCATGGTTTAAGTACTTATTTCTTTTTGATAAAATATTAGTGGTTTCGGGCCTGGCCGGAGTAGTTTTTTCTGTTGCAAAACTGTTTATTCAAAAAAACACAACTGCAATCTTATTAATGACGATCTCAGCAATTTGGGTAATATGCTGGTTTGTAATTTCCCCGGACCCGAGATTTGTATACGGGATCCTTTTATTTGGAATATTCCTGCTTGTACACAATGTTATTTCACCTATAAGGCATTTACAGCTTTTACGTGTCATACTGAATGTGATAATAGTTGTCATGATTGTGGCTTCCTGCTATTATTTCTTTTCAAAATTATGGAAACAACCCAGGTATAGGAATTGGCTATTGCCGTCCCAGTTACCACAGCCGCCGGTAAAAGAATTTGGGATCGATGGCATTACATTCCATATTCCTGAGCCCATCAATAATAATTGGAATGCCCGTTGTTATGGAAGTCAAATACCATGCTTATATAAAATTGATCCCAGGCTAAAACCGAGAGGAAAAAATATTGCAGATGGTTTCCGTTTAGAAAAATGAAAGGGCTGAACTATCTTCACGGTTTATTCTTTGTAGAGACAGGGCAAGCCCTCTCTCTACCATAAAAAAGAAATTGAAATTGAAAAAGATCAGCATCATCATACCCTGCTACAATGAAGAAAAATTGATCACTGCAGTATTGGAGAAAGTTTTACAAACAAAACTTGATTACTACCTGGATAAACAAATTATTGTGGTAAATGACGGCTCAACTGATAACTCAGCAAATGCGATCAACCAATTTTGTGAAAGAAATCCTTCAGTAACCTCAATTCATCAGAAAAAAAATACCGGTAAAGGTGCAGCAATAAAAGCCGCCTTACCTAAAACCGACGGCGATATTATCATCATACAGGATGCTGATTTTGAATATGATCCAAACGATTACAACAAAATGATACAGCCTATCTATGATGGTCATGCCG
>JAICPX010000639.1 GCA_025929635.1 Chitinophagaceae bacterium | reverse complement strand
GTGCCGAGCCTTTTTGGTAAGACAGAACGGATAACATTAAATCTTGCAGTAGGCGGTAACTTCTTTTCCAATTTCAATCCTTCATTGATCCAAACAGGAACAATGCATATCGACTGGGTGAAAGTGTTTACTACAGGAGGATAATTTATATGAGAAAGATTGTTGGAGGTTTTGCTACATCTATTGATGGCTTTATCGAAGGTCTCAACGGCGAGATCGACTGGATCATTTATGACCAGGAACAGTTTGCTGAATTAGCCGAGTCCTGGAAAAGGATCGATGCCATGTTTCATGGACGTAAAACATATGAAGCATCGATTAAAATGAAAGACCAGCTAAGTGAAGAGATCACTAACTCGTTTGCGCACATGAAGCATTATGTTTTTTCTACGACATTGGAAAGGGTCGAAGACAATTACATCCTGGTAAAAGGTGATCTTAAAACCGAAGTGGAGAAGATAAAAAATGAATCGGGTGGAGAAATAGCAGTTTTTGGCGGAGCAAGTTTGCTTTCGTCATTGTTGAATCTGGATCTAATCGACGAATTGAGTCTTGCAATTTGTCCAACGGTCTTAGGAAGAGGGAGACCTTTTTTTACCAATATTGAAAAGCGAAGCGATTGGAACGTAAAAGAGACAAAAACATATAAGTCGGGTTTGATCTCGGTTACCTATCAAAGAAAACAATAACTTTCATTAGCTACATTTGCATTGATGATCTCCTCGCTGAGCGATTTTCAACATCCATTCTTTATTGGGATTGCCGGCACCGGTATGAGTGCATTGGCCCAATATCTGCAGGGCATCGGGAAAAATGTTTCCGGGAGTGATCGCTATTTCCAGCCAGGTGAATTCAATGAAACAAAAGAGAAGTTAGAAGCAGAAGGGATCAGGTGCTTTCTCCAGGACGGATCAGGGCTAAATGAAAAAACTGATCTTGTAGTTGTCAGTACTGCCATTGAAGATACAGTATATGAAGTGCAGAAAGCGAAGCAATTGAATATCCCGATAATCAGGCGCAGCGAATTGCTGGCTTTGATCGCCGCCAGTAAGAAGACGATTGCAATTGGCGGCACTTCGGGTAAAAGCACAACCACAGCAATGTTATTTGCAATTCTTGAATATGCAGAAATGAATCCAAGTATCATTAGCGGTGCGGGGCTGACGAGCATCATCAAAGAAGGTAAGATCGGGAATGCAAAAGTTGGAACAGGAGATTGGTTAGTGATCGAAGCTGATGAGAGTGATGGTTCTATTGTTCAATACAAGCCTGAGATCGGCATCTTATTGAATGTGGACAAGGATCATAAAGAAGTTGACACGCTGATGGAAATGTTTACTGTATTTAAGAATAACAGTAAGCGCTTTGTGGTGAATCAATCTCATTCACTTGCCAAAAAATTATCTCAGGATATAGATCACGATTTTTCAATTGATGAAATAGCTCCGGCCAGGTATATCGCAAAAGAATTTGAACAGAACGGGTTAAGCATCCGCTTTAAAATTGACCTCCCGATAACTATCGGGACACCATTCACCATTGACGCTTTAGGAAGACATAACATGGAAAATGCCACAGCCGCAGCGGCCGTCGCAAATCTAATTGGTGTTGATCTTAAAAAATGTTCTGATGCCTTAAAGGATTATGAAGGTATTTATCGGCGTAACCAGGTTTACGGAAATAAAAATGGCGTATGGATGGTGGATGACTATGCTCATAATCCCGTTAAGTGTGCGGCTGCCATAAAAGCCTGTCAACCGGTCGCGCCAAAAATAATCGCATGGTTTCAGCCACATGGATATGCGCCAACAAAATTTTTAAGAGCTGATTTTGCTGAGGAGATTGCAAAAGCATTGCGGTCGCAGGATGAAATTTGGATGAGCGAGATCTTTTATGCCGGTGGGACTACCACAAAGGATATTTCTGCGAATGACCTGATAAATGATCTGAAAGCAAGGGGAGCCAATGCCTATTTTGTCGAGAACAGGAATGATCTTGTCAAAGCTGCCCGGTCTC
>JAICPX010000302.1 GCA_025929635.1 Chitinophagaceae bacterium | reverse complement strand
TGCACCGGTTTCAGCTGCTGCAAAATTATCTATGTCTCTCAACACAAGGTTAGCCTGGGATATAACTCTATAAGCAGCTTGCCAGGTGGCCCCGATATTTGGTTCATCTTCTGCGTATGTCCATGTTGACATTGTTTGATAATTGCCCAATGATTCGGAAGTTTCATTTAAATTATCACTCATCATGTCAGGAAGATTGACAAAAGCGTTGGAGCCACTGCTATAGTAACTACCCTGCCGGAACAATGCATAGGTTCCTGTCAATGCAAAATCAAAATCTTCGATGCTCGTAAATCTTGTTGAGCCATCCAACTGGTGTGTTGGCTCCGCTTCAACTATTTTTTTACAGGAAGCAAGACTCGCAACAACAATAAAGGCTAATAAAATATTCTTGAATAACATAGTCGTAATTTTTTTTGTTTATAAACCAAGGCTTAAACCAAATGTGATCGTCTTTAATTGCGGGTATTGTGCTCCTCCCAGGATCCCCGTTGTTATTTCGGGATCCCAACCCTGGAAGTTGTGCCATACTTTCAAATTCTGCCCTTGTACAAATACCCTCAGGCTTGATATTTTTGCCCTTTGCAAAACAGATTTTGGTAAACTATAGCTCAACATCACGTTGCGTAAACGCAGATGATCTGACTTTTCCAAAAACCTTGTTGTCTCTGCATGAAAATCATTGAAGGGACTTGGCACATCGGTAATATCACCGGGTTTTTGCCATTCCCTCAGCAATGAAGTAGCTACACGGGAGAACCAATAACCGGGAAACTCCACATTGAAACGATCATTGTTATAAACAACGGCGCCTTTGGTATAAGTAAACAAAGCGCTCAGCTCAATTCCCTTCCAGTTAAGATCGGTACCAAAGCCTCCAAACTGCGGGGGGTCGATTGTACCAACGATCACTGCATCAGTTGGATCGTAAATATTGGTAGTCGTTCCATCTTTCTTTAAATATAGTGCATCACCATTAGCAGGATCGACACCTGCATATCGAACCAGGTAAAGTGAATTAGCTCTTTCACCAACTTTATTAATGAATAAACCATTTACGTTTTCATCCTGCCCGGCCTGGTCAATGATCTTGTTTTTATTATAAGTATAATTCGCATTGACTGACCAAGTAAAATTCCTGCTGCGAATGATTTCTGCGTTCAGCGAAACCTCGATACCCTTGTTTTGCAGCTTCCCTAAATTGGCAGTTATGGACGCAAATCCTGAAGTACGTGATAACTGGCGGTCAAGAAAAAGATCAACTGTTTCATTATTGTAATATTCAACCGAACCCCGTATCCTGTTCTCAAGCACACTAAGATCAATACCCACGTTGAACATTTGTTTTGTTTCCCATTTCAATTGGGGATAGGGCAACTGAACGAGCAATAAGCCTCCTACTCCATTATACACTGTTGCATTCAATAACTCTCTTGAAGCAAAATTGCCGATACCCAGCTGGTTACCAACTGTACCATAGCTGGCACGCAGTTTCAATTCATTTATCCATCTTGTATGCTCTTTAAAAATAGTTTCTTCGCTGAGGATCCAGCTGGCACCTGCATTATAGAAGACGGCATATCTATGATCGGCACCAAAACGTGAAGAACCATCCCGGCGAACACCGCCGCTTAAGTAATATTTCTTCTTGAACCCATAAGTGCCATCAAAGAACCATGAGAGTAAACCATTCCTGGTGGCACCACCATTCACGGTTGGAATATAATTATTCGTTGTGGTACCTGGCGTAATGCCTGCTTCATTTTTAAATGGACCAACAAGACCAAATCCAGTAAATCCAAAGTTTTCTGATCTGCTTTGAATGATCTCATTGAACACTGAAACATTCACATCATGATCACCAAAATTATTCTGGTAGCTGACAGAAGTAGTTCCTGTATAACGGAAGGTCCTTGCATATGCCCTGGCAAGCTGGCCTCTTCCTCCTGTTGACTGTCCACCGGCGTTTGTAGTCTGGTCAAGATAACCCAATGCTTCATCTTCGGTTACATCACCACCCCAAAGTGTTCTTGCCCGTAATCCTTTTACCCAGGGAATTTTCCATTCGATATATACGCTGCCAACACCTTTTAATTGATCGGCATCCCCAAAATTCTCTACGAGCTCACGCACCGGGTTGGGTTGTCCTTGCAAAAAGTCATCCTGGTAGTTCCCATCCTGGTCATACAATGTGACATAAGGATTGAACCAGTTGATAGCATTTAAAGGGCTGCCTATATATTGATCATTCTCTCTTGTACCTGTAAATTTTGAATAGCCAAACGTTGTATTGAGTCCTACTTTGAAATCACCAAAGCTGTTCTCAAGATTCACGCGGCCTGTATAACGTTTCAACCCCGTAGAGATCACGATCCCGTCCTGGTCAAAAACAGAACCTGAAATATAAAAACGTGTTTTATCATTTCCCCCTGAAAGACTTAATTGATGCTGTTGTGTTTTACCTTTTTTGAAAATTATGTTGTCGAGGTTGTTATCGATCTTGCTCAAGCTGTCGATATCTGCTTGTGTCCATCCAAATGGGTTCATTCCATCGGGACGATCATAGTTTACTTCATAATCCAGTTTCTGTGCTGAATTCATTAGCTGAAGCTTGTTGTGTGGCAATGCTGACCAGCCGTATTGAAAGTCATAATTCACACCTGTTTTGCCGGCAGTGCCTCTTCTGGTTGTGATCACAATCACACCATTTGCACCTCTTGAGCCATAAATAGATGTTGATGATGCATCTTTCAATACATTGTAAGACTCGATATCTGCAGGGTTAAGAGATGAAAAGTCCGCACTGGTAACCTGCACTCCATCTATAATATATAATGGTACATTACTGCCATTGATAGACCCCTTACCCCGAATGGTAACATCGGCTGCGCGACCGGGCTGACCAGACTGAGATTGCGATAAAAGTCCCGGTACTTTACCCTGCAATAATTTATCGAATGAACCCACGGGTTGAAGCTTGACCTCTTCGCCGTTTATCTTCGCAATTGATCCTGCCACTTGTCTCCTGCTTCTTGAACCATAACCCGTGATCACTACTTCCTGCAGGTTACGCTGTGCAACTTCGAGTGAAACATTAAGATCAGTACCATCTACTGTTACTTCTTTTTCAGTAAACCCTATGCTTGAAAAAAGAAGAACAGCCCCGGATGATGCCCTGATGGTGAATCGTCCATCAGCGTTTGTTGAAGTTCCTGTGTTTGTCCCTTTAATTGTAATGCTAACGCCTGAGATTGGAGTTCCGTCCCTGGAATCTGTCACTCTTCCGCTCACCTCCTGTTGTGCCTGCGCAAAAGAAAAGCTCAGAACACTCACAGTAATTAATAACAATAGCCTTTTCATAACTGTAGATTTGGTTTATTATCAAATGACAGGAGGCCAATCATGTATGCTTCACTGAAAGAATGATTGTTTGCTGAAGCATGAAATAAGAGGAGTGAAACGTGAATATTGAATTGTAAGACGAAAGAACAAAAGGCCCGAATGAAGCCATTCAAACAGGAAAATTATCCGGACTAAACCACGCCAGGGGGCAGCTAATCAGATCTATTCAAATTTACCAATGCTAAACTTACACATCGCTCAATCACCAGAGAAAATGTTCTGGTCCCAATTCTCTTAGTTATTTATTAAAGTTGAAAAAAATAAGCCCTGCCACCCTATGTGGCAGGGCTCTAAGCCATACAGTAGCTGGCTTATTATACAGCGATGGGTTCGATCGCTGCAGTCTTCTTCGATTCACCAAAACGATATCAAACCGCCTTCACTAATTGAAATATCTTTCAAATTTTTCCTCCGCTCTTTTCACAAGCTTTTTGACTAATAGCATTGCCCCAAATGAAAAAATACTTTTAAACACATTCTCTTCTCTCTCACCTGGGTCCTCTCCATTGCAACGGTTCGTTTGCTGTCCAAAAATATCCTGCGGCCGAAAGTTTTCCTTCAACTGCTGCCATTCCAGATTGATCTGCCGGACAAGTTCCCTTTCACGCTGTCGCAAGATTCTCTTTTCTTTTTTCAGTTGCTTCAGGCTTCTAATTTTCTTCATCGTCTTCATCTTCTTTAAAAAATTGAGAAAGGATTGAATTCATAATAGGGATCCTGATGGCTCTTTCCTTTACCAGCCGCATAATTAAAGCCATAATTAAATACATCCCACTAATTATAAGAAAACCCGCCCAGGTATTGTTCAATAATTCACCCAGGAAGTAGGCCAGGGCTACGCTGAAAAAAACAACAAAAAAAGTAACTGCCAACACAACTATAATAGCAGATATAACATTAGAAACAATTTTGGAGCTTTTTTCAGCGACCGTTAGTTTAACGGAATCAAATTTTACATTTATCAATTCCTTTATGTTACCAGCAAGGTCTTCTGTTTTAGCAAATATTTTTCCCATTACTAATAGTTTTTATTTGAATTCGCATCGCTCTTCCCAAAGCGGTTGGCTTCCTGCAACAATTCCCCAACTTCTAAGCAAGCTCCGCAATTTCTTCTTTAACTGTTTGCCGGATCCCTTCTTTGAGAGTATCGAATTTTTCTTTGCCTGCCAGCAGCTTATTCTTCATTGAATCTGCCATCTTTCGTCCCTGTTCTCCAATTCTTCTCCTGGTTTCAGAGCCTTTATCGGGAGCGAATAAAATTCCCACGGCTGCGCCGGCGACTGCGCCCGCTGCAAAGGCGATCAATATTTTAGTCGTGTCGTTCATATTAAAAGTTTTATAGTGTTGTAATGAAAGCAATATATTCAAAAGAATACCTTTTATTGATGACAGGAATTATTAATTAAAATGATTTAGGTCAGTAACTGCGGCATCCATCTTCATCAATTAATACACGGAGCGGTCGGAGATATTTCCAGAACAAAAAGCCGGAACCTTAATTCCGGCTTGATAGCTGGTCCAACCATCCTCACACCTAAGATTAATGATCCAGGATCATTATCCTGGAGGTAACAACTTCATTAGTTCGTGCATTTGTCATTTGCAGAGAATACATACCCGGAGGGAGGTTGGCCATTCTCACTGTTGTATGGGTCTTTGCTTACCGCACACTTGCCGTCCTGCAGACTACCAGCAGCTGTGAAATAAATATCACCCGCTTTGTTACAACGATCAGGTTGCCCATTTCCTGAACAATAAAAGGCACAAAATATCCGGTTATTTTACACAACTTTTCTTCCCTGGATAACTCTGATTATTATGACAATGACTGCAATCACAAGCAAGGTGTGAATGAGCCCACCTGCATTAAATACAAAGAAACCTAACAGCCATCCGATGATGAGGATAACTGCAATGATATACAATATGTTTCCCATAAAATTTATTTTACTATCAAAAACAAAGGTATCGAATTCATAGATGTCGTTATTATGATTTATATCCCGTTCAATCATGATCGCAATCATTTCAAGCTGTTCATTGGGAAAAGGGAAACCAGGATTTACTTCTTTATTTTTTTACCTGACATGAACATCGGCAGAAATCTATTATAAATGATATCAATCATTGCCATTTACGATATTGGTCATTGTTAAAACAATCACCAAAAGTTAATCTTGCTAACCAATAATCCATTCCCAACATTGCGGATCAAAATGCCCGCACGGTATGTTATTCATACAATAACTCTAACCTGATGAAGCAATGAGCCTCTTCATCAAAAATATGGTAAGCACTCGCTGCAAAATGATAGTGAAGTCAGTGCTGGAAAACATGGGGCTGCATTACGATCATGTTCAATTGGGCGAAGCAGCGGTCAGGGAGGATCTCACGAAAATTCAACTTAGCCAGCTTAAAGATAATTTATTCCAATATGGCCTGGAGCTGATAGAAGATAAAAAAATCATACTGGTTGAAAAAATAAAGACGACG
>JAICPX010000600.1 GCA_025929635.1 Chitinophagaceae bacterium | reverse complement strand
ATGTTGAAGAATAATTTAACCGTTGACTCAAGGACGATATACACGTTGGCCACAACCGATGATTACCGGTACAAAGTATATGAAGAGCTGAGGAAAGTAAAGAAACAATCATTGTTCCCGAAAGATTATTTATCACAGGAAAAACTTGCGTACAGTAAACTGTATGCTGATAACAGGGACGACGAATATTCATTGATGATCAGCAATGCCGGTAGCAGGATCATCACGTATAAAGGAAAACAACAAAAGGTATATTTATACAAGGTTTATGAATCAGGCGATGAGTATTATCAAAACCCGGGAGAAAAACCCACTTATTACCTGGCCGTTGCGGGTCCGTTTTCAACCAATCCAAAAGACTATAACAGTACACACGAACTGACCGGCGTAGTCTGGGAGGAGGAATATGACGAAAAGAAGATTGACGAGCTGTTGAAAAAGTATATCGTAAGTTCAGAAGAGGAGAAAGAAGATTGAGACTTACTCTTCAATTTCCACAATTACCTCGACTTCCACAGCAATATTCGATGGCAATGCATTCATCCCAACCGCTGATCTTGCATGTTTTCCTTTGTCACCAAATATCTCCACCATAAGATCTGAATAACCATTGATGACCTTTGGCTGATCTTTAAAATCATCCGTGCAGTTCACCATGCCCAATACTTTGACAACTCTTTTTACTTTATTCAAACTGCCTAATTCTGACCTTATCACTGAAAGATGATTTACAGCTGTCAATCTTGCCGCTTGATAGCCTTGCTCAATAGTCAGGTCTTTTCCAACCTTGCCCGTGATATGAGTACCGTCAGGTTTTGTTGGTCCTTTACCGGCAAGGAACAAAAGATTACCAACGCGAACTGCATTTACATAATTTGCCACCGGCTTTGATGGTTCGCTTAATGCAATTCCTTTTTCTTTTAATCTTGTTTCAGCATCTTGTGCGATAATTGTCGTATTTAAAACGGACAACAGTGTGATCAATACGAGTTTCTTATTCATTGTATAATTAGTTTATATATGTATCCCGCCAATATCGCTCCGAGGACCGGCCCAATCACAGGTATCCAGCTATAAGCCCAGTCACTGGTTCCTTTATTTTTTATTGGCAAAATAAAATGGGCTATGCGGGGACCAAGGTCTCTCGCAGGATTAATAGCATAACCGGTAGGTCCGCCCAGAGATAAACCAATTCCCAATACGAGTAACCCTACAGGTAATGCATCCAGGGTACCAAGCGTGGTTTCAGGTTTTGACATTGCCATCGCACCGAAGACAAGAATAAAAGTTCCGATCACTTCAGTGATCAAATTATGGAATGTGTTCCTGATCGCTGGCCCGGTACAAAACACCGCAAGCTGTGCATTGCTATCGTGTGTTTCATCAAAATGTTGTTTATAGGCAAGCCATACCACTATCGCTCCTGCTATAGCCCCGGCAAATTGTGCGGCGATACAAATGGGTGCTAACGATTTATCAAAATCAGTGAATAGGGCCATTGCGATCGTTACAGCTGGGTTCAAATGGCCATTGCCCCCCAGGGTGGTGGATGCATACACCCCCAAAAACACGGCCATTGCCCATCCAAACGTAATAACGATCCACCCGCTGTTATTGCCTTTTGTTTTGTTTAAAACAACATTTGCCACTACGCCATCACCCATAATAATCAGCAGCATGGTACCTATAAATTCACCGAGAAAAGGAGACATAAGCAATCAGTTTTAGGTTTGTACCGAAGGTATCCCTTCGGGAAAGTTTAGGTTTGAGGCTGGAAGGTAGTTTTTTGCAACCGTGTTAAAGGTATCAATTTGGTCTTTTATCCATTGCTCATTTTTATTCATTTCTTTTGCCATCAATCTCGCGACCAGAGGGGCTGATTCTATCGCAGCTCTTGCATCAAGCAGCAGTGCCCTTGTTCTTCTTGACAGCGCATCTTCGATAGTCATGCACATTTCATTTTGAACCGCCCAGATTATTTCTGCGTTTATATAGGGTAATGATGGATGTATTAGTTCACCAGGCGAACTGTCTTTTTTAATTAAATCACGAATGTAGACTTCGTCGGTACCATAATAATAGAGGGGCGCTTTGTAATTGCTGTTTTCCTTGAATCCATGAATTTGCAGATTCTTCGTCACGCACTCCTTATCACTCATTCCGGATTTATAAATAGCGATCTCCATTACGTCCTCTGCCATTTTCCTGTATGTTGTCCATTTACCACCCGTAATGGAAATTAACTCCGAGTCGGAAACGGAAATATGATGGTCCCTGGAAATTGCAGATGTAATTTTTGAATTGCTTTTAACTAATGGTCTTAACCCTGCAAATACACTGCGTATGTCATTATAGGAAGGATCCTTTTTCAAATACCGGTGAATATGTTGCATCACAAATTCGATCTCTTCTTTCAACGCAACAGGTTCGATCATGCTTGTTT
>JAICPX010000073.1 GCA_025929635.1 Chitinophagaceae bacterium | reverse complement strand
GGTTTACAATTTGCATGGACACCAACCGCCAACCTTAGCGATCCCAATATTTTAAACCCGGTCGCAAATCCTACATCAACTTCAACTTACCAGTTAAGAGCAAGTATCGGAAAATGCTTCTCCATTGACGATGTTACTCTTTTCCCCGTTCCTTATCCGTTGGCAGACGCCGGGCCGGATATTGAGATCTGTTACGATACAAAAACACAATTGAACGGAAATGTGATTGCTTCAAATTATTTCTGGAGGCCACAAAGTACTTTGAGCAATCCGAATATTCTTAACCCGGTCGCTTATCCACTGTTCACTACGAATTATATTTTGACAGCGACAGATACTTTAGGGTGTCCAAAACCGGGATTTGATACCGTAGTGGTTACGGTGCTTCCCAGGGTAACAGCATCCGCGGGGAGAGATACATTGATCGTCGCCGGGCAACCATTACAATTGCAGGCTGCTGGCGGTGAAAACTATTTGTGGACACCTCCAACCTGGTTGAATAATACTTCTGTAGCCGATCCCATTGCCCGTATCGGTCCGAATATTGACAGTATCCGTTACCATGTTTATGTGACTGACATGCTTGGTTGTCTTGATTCAGCAAGTGTACTTGTGAAAATATTTAAAACAAATCCGCAGGTTTTTGTTCCAACCGGTTTTACTCCAAACGGTGATGGGCGGAATGATTATTTGAAACCTATTGCAGTAGGTATTGAACGGATTGAGTACTTCAGGGTGTATAATCGCTGGGGGCAACTTGTTTTCAGCACCACAGTCAATGAACATGGATGGGATGGACGAATTGGTGGCAAACCACAATCTACCAATACTTATGTCTGGATGGTGAAGGCTGTTGATTATACGGGCAAACCTATCTTCCAAAAAGGAACTTCAACACTCATTCGATAAACTTCGGTCCCGGAGTTATTTATTATTGTCAAAAGGACTCCTTTGGAGACTATTAATTATTACTTCTACATTTTCATTTTGCCTTACACACGAATTAATCAATAATTAATAATCAATAATATTGCAGAAAGATTCTAAAATGCAGAAAATTGTTTTCATTACCGGCGCATCTTCAGGGTTTGGAAAAGCCTGTGCAGAAAAATTTGCATGTCATGGTTATGATATAATTATTAACGGGCGCCGGGAAGAACGTTTGCTTGAGCTAAAAGATCATCTTGAAAAAAAATACAATACGGCTATTCTTGTCGCCGCATTTGATGTAAGGGTAAGGCAGCAGGTTTTTGATGCCGCTGAAAATATTCCGGAAGAATGGCAATGTATTGACGTGTTAATAAACAATGCAGGGCTTGCATTGGGCCGTGATTATATCGATGATGGAGATGTGGATGATTGGGAAACGATGATCGATACAAATGTGAAAGGTTTGCTTTATACAACGAAGGCATTTCTTCCTTTTATTAAAAAAAGTTCCTCACCTCATATCATCAATCTCGGTTCAGTGGCAAAAGAGGTTTATGAAAAAGGAAATGTGTATTGTGCTACAAAGGCAGCGGTTGATACTCTTTCTCAATCCATGCGTGTTGATCTTTTAAGACATGGAATTAAAGTAACAGCAATACATCCCGGTGCTGCTGAAACCGAATTCTCCCTCGTACGTTTTAAAGGCGACGAAGCCACCGCGAAAAAGATATATGATGGATTAGTACCGCTTACCGCGGAAGATGTGGCGGATGTGATCTATTACTGCACCTCGCTACCACCGCATGTGTGTATCAATGACCTGGTTTTAACGTGTATCCGCCAGGCAAACGGGATCTATTTCTACCGGAACTAGATTGATATTAATCAACTTTTCTTCAATCACTTGTAACCCTCTCGTAGATTTACGATAATTGTACTCTCCCCCGCCGTTTCTTACGAACCCCTTTTACCTGATCCGACTTTTGAAATCATCGTAGTTGAACCTGGAATATGTACCCAGGATGCAATTTTATTATTCAAAAATTTAAAGTCCAGGATAACAGGATTTACTTTTATGACGTTATTACTTCGATACCTATCAAGAGCCGTTATGAAAAAACCGTACCTGGTGCTGCTTACCCTGATGCTGAGTGTTCTTTCAGCAAATTCACAGGATGTGATCAAAGTGCAATCGTGCAGTAACGACCTGATCATTCGCCAGGTGGATAGCCTCAAAAAAATATTTTCCGATGATGGTTTTGTGCTGATGAAGGAAGCTTCGATCACGATGGAAAGTGAATATGAAATGCCGGTGATCATTCCGTTGAACCAGGGAAGTCTTTACCAGTTTGTATTTATCGGTGAATATACCAGCCGTCTTTACGAGGTTCGCATGTATGACTGGAATGAAAAACAAGTTGTCTTCAAACAAAATAAATGGGGTGATGTTGACGGTAATGTGATCTCCTACGCTTACCAGCCCCGCTTCTCAGAATTCCACATGATGAAACCTGTACAGGTCAACAAACAAAAGAAGAAAGGCCTGTGTGGGTATGTGATGATGTTTAAGAAGGTCAAGTGATATCTGAAGTCCGAAGTCTGAGGTCGGAAGTCGGAAGTCTGATTTTGAAATTTCCTTTTTTTAAAAAGTCTTCCAGTTTTCAAATAGTTTATAAAGTTTCGCTCCGAGGTCATCATATTTGAGGTAGTATTGATCATAGATTTTCGTTTCGACATATCCGCATTCCTTTGCAAAAAGCAGCCAAACCTTTGTTTCCTCTAATGATCCCATCGAATAAATAAGATATTTCTTAAACTCGCTTTCATAAATCCTTCTTCCGAATCCCTCGGCAATATTCGCCGATATCGACCGGGATGACCGAACTATCTGGTCGGTCAATGAATAGGTTTCCGCTTTGGGAAAACTTCTCGACATTCGGAAAATATCCATCGCGAAACAGAATGATAGATTAAAAACTTCGAGATCAGTCACAGCTTTTATCATAAACACACTTTTATTGGTAAAGTAAGATTAAATCTAGTCTATGATATTTCAGCGTGATAATGTTGTATAACTTTGAGATTTTTCCCATTTTGTTCCGACTTCCGACTTCCGACTTCCGACTTCCGACTTCCGACTTCCGACTTCCGACTTCCGACTTCCGACCTCCATCTATTGTGCGAGCGAAATCGTCAACTGAAGTCCCGCCCTGGTATTCGTAATAGGCGCCGTGGTGGCGATCTTTGGAATTGTTCTTTGTTGTGAGAAGAATAATGTAGCCCTGATACGGCTGTTCACTATGTAGTCAATTGTTGGATTGATATTAATTACTTTTTGCCCGGCTGTACCAAATGAAGTGTTCTGATCAAGCTTGCTATTGGCCGTTGCATCATCACGAATACTAAAATCAAGTTTGAACGTAACATCATTTTCTAATTTCATTTTACCGATCTTCTTGATCAATGGCATGCCTCTTACGGTCCAGTCCGCACCGACGACGAGTTCTGTAGAACGGTTCTCTGCCAATTGATAATCGATCAAACTTAAACTCAATTGTCTTGTTTTGCGATATTCCATCCTTGCACTTAACCGGTTGGTAAATGTCATATCGACTGCAAGCAATGGACTAAACTCCTCGGTGATTGTAATGTTCGGAACAAAGAAATAAGGGACGTAATTATTGGTTAGCGGATCGATGAATGAAGGGAAACCATACCGGAACGGATCCTGGAAGAACAAGGCTGAATTAAAGCTGTTCATGCTCAGGGTGCTCCTGTAACCATGACGGATAGAAAAATTAGTGAATACTTTTTCCAACGCTTTTATTCCAGATGCGTTATAGGTAATGTTCCAGTTTGGTTTTGCTTTTAATCCACTGAACGGATTTGCATTCAATTTCGGATTTGAATTTTTAACTAAGCTCACGCTCAGCGGGTCTTTGTTTGTATAAGCAGAAATAAATGCAGGAATAATTACATCCTGTGCATACCTGCCATAACCCTGGTAAAAACCATCAGCCCCCGGTGTTGGGTTTGGACCATTGTACGGGTTCGTCTTACCCAGTTTTTCAGAAAGGAAGATCCTGTTTGCCTCAAACTGGTTGAATGTTTCTGAAACAATATTCGGATCAAATTTCTTAAATAATGTCTGGAATGAAATATAACTTATACTGAAAGTTCCGAGCGCATAAGGATTTAATCTCTTAAATCCCTCCGTAAGCGTGGCACTGGTATCTTTAAAAAATTCAGTATAGTTTTTTGTAAATGTTTTATCAAGATTGATATCGATATTCAGATTCCTGATAGGTTGAACCAGCGCTGTAATATTCAACCGTTGATCAAAGCGTTGCTGAATAAGAGAATTAAACAATGGGTCTTTGGATAACACGCCGTCTAATCCTTTCTGGTTTATCCAGTTCGTATCCGGCTGATAGCCTAAGATAAAATCAAATCCCGGTTGCATGCTCTTCCAGTTTTGACCTAACACTTTTGTGCTATCAAGATAACCCGGTAATGATGTTCCCGATGTTTCAGTGTACTGGAGGCCAATTCTCTTCAAAGATGTTATAAGCCTCGCTGTACCCTTGACAAATCCACCAACATCAGGCAAACTGTTTTGCTTTTGCAGTTTCCTTGCCTGTCTTGCCTGCTTTCGTTGTAATCTTCTGAGTTTTCTTTTTTCTTTTTTAGATAGCGAATCCGCAGGTTTTACAGTTTGCTTTGGAGCATTCTTATTATTATTAACGGCATTATTAGTTTGCGGTGGTTTTGGTGCATCTGAATAAGCTGCCCTTAAAAATCTTGATTTATTATACAGTTGCTCAAAGTTCAGATCGCCATTCAGGTTTTTGGTTTGTCCATTCGTAATTGTATTACCCAGGTTCTTTGCAAGCAATGAAGCACCGATCCAATCATACTCAGCCCGATAAGTTGCCCGGATCGAGGTCCAGTCAATCAACGGGAATTTATTTGTCGGGAAGTTATAGGTAAACGTTGCATCCTGGTGGAACCGGGTATTCCTGCCGCCTTTGAAAAAATTCTCTTTGACGGTATCTTTTTTCTGTTTTGTATCGAGCCGGCCAAATGGTTCATCGATCCTCGCGTTATTGATCGCATTATAATCCACGCTTATTGATCTTGTAAGATCCCAGCGAAGAATATAATAACGGTCAAATGTGAAGAACTTATCATAACTCTCTGGTATCTTATACGGACCGCCGCCAACATTCTTTGGCTGCAAAGCCCCAAACTGCCGGAACACATCTGCTTTTACGGAGATCTGTGAAGGCCTGTAGTTAAAATTGAAATCCTTGATAAACGAAAGCCACTTCGAATTTGATTTTATCAATCGCTTGAATGGTTCAAAATATTTGGGTTGCGGTGCAAAATTGTAACCAAGCGCCCCACGGGTCCTTGTCATCTCATCATGATCGATCAACGGGTTCTTTCTTTGAATCTTTGTATACGAATAGTTACCATCAAAATTTGAAATATCCCAGAATCGGGGTTTCTTATTATTGAGCTTTAATTTTTTAACGTTGGTAAGCGTCAGTGTTTTTATTGTTATTTCATCTACAGCCTCTCGTTTTATTGAATCCTGGATATTTTTGGGATTTTCCCTTAATTTATCCCTGAGCTTAATATCAAGATCATAAGGATCATATTCAGGCATTGAACTGGTGCGGCTGATGCCTGCATAAATTGGAATTTGCATACCCAACTTTCTGGGAAGTAATTTTCCTGCATCAATGTTCCCCGCAACATCTATCTGTGTAAAATCTTCGCGACTTCGTTCATTGACTCTTTGCTCCAGTGTTCCGAATCCAACACTTCTTGCCGCAGCAGAAATACTTAAATTAAACAGGTCCGCTCCAATAATATCCAACCTGCCAATCGCAGCCCAGCCACCTTTTTCGTCAAGATGTGATAATCGCAATTCATTGAACCAAACTTCAGCTGAGATCGGCTCGAATTTTTTGTTCTCCACTCCCATGAACATACCCCTGACCTCACCGAGATTTGGATTACCGATGATGGCATATTTTCTATCGCCTATTGTTTCACTATAATACTGTGCATTTGAAATGGAAGACTTGTTTCTCCGGTTCTTAAGTCTAACCAGTTCCTGTATATCAAGTTCCAGGTTATTTGCTTCGGGCCAGATAAGCAATGAATCAGACGTGAACCACGGTGTTTTTTTCAAAGGAATGCGTATCTCATAATAATTGCTTACAAAATCATTACCTATGCGTATTACAGCATTTACATCATCATCCTGCATTGTATTTTGATACACTTCTTCAAAATGCATGAACATGTTCAGCTTTCCGTACTGGCGAAGATCAAGATTCATTGTTTTAAAGACCCCACGGGTTGTTCCTTCGATAAGGTTGGTCACTCTAACACTCAGTGACTGTTCATTCAACAATAAAGGAACATTATTATTACTGAGTTGCTGTTGTCTTATAATACCCGGAGGTTGTACATAACGAACGGGTACGCGCTGATCATTTTCCTCAATATTCACCGCAAGCACATCCGTCTTTGTGGGATCGGTGGCGGGTAATTTCTTAAATAAACCCGTGGTATCAACTTCATAAGTGAATCGGCGCCATTGATTACGTATCAATTCAAGTTTACCAAAGCGGCAAACCACGCTATCCTCAAACCCGGTAAGGAACATGCGGATGAAACGGATAGATTTGAAGTCCGGAATGTTTCCAACTTTACCATTGTACTGTGATATCGGTATCCTGAACAAGTACCAGTGTTCTTTTCTTGGCGGGCTTCCATCTACCGGGCTTACATCTACTTCTCTTACATCTGTAATAAAATTAGTGCCCGGTGTCATGCCCGGCTTCAGGTCCACGCGATATTGAAAATATTCTTCCACCTCATTGAGGGTATTATCCCTGTTCAATTCTTCCTGGTCAGGATATAAAGTAAATGCATTGATAAATTCCGCCTCATCATTTGATACCGGTGAATTCCCGTGGGGGTTGTTTACTTCTTTATATCTTCCAAGGATGCCCGTGTTCGCTTGATCGTAAGCTGGATCACGATAATTTTTAAAATTATCCAGCGATGGGTCCGAATTTGCTTTTTGATAAATTGGAGAGCCGGTGCCAAAGTTTGCAGCCAGGTTAGCAATGTAGGTTCCAAATTTGGATTTCTCCAGATCATCGGTAAGTCCATCATAACCCACATCCTGGAATGGACGATCCTCGGGATCATTGCTGAATGCATTTGTAACCTGGATAGGGTTTGAAGGAACACGTCCCCATACCGTATTATTATCAACGGGAATAGCAGGATTCTTTATTGTCGGCAATCCATTTTCATATTGTCTTTTTCCATCCTTTAAAATATCTTCCGAAATATTTCCAAGATTAAAAAAGAGCTGACCGCCTGTGCTGCCAGGTTTATTAATAAAAGGATCCTGCAGCCAGAACTCAATGAACTCAATATTGCCTGTTTCGAAATCCGTTTGATCAATGTTGCGCATCAGTCCACCCCACGCTTCTCTTGGATTTGTCAGGTTGCCGTTTGCATTTACTCTTGAGGGATTGAATTCAAAATTGTAAGGACCTCTGTCTTTTGGATAAAAAGCAAGATCAAAAGTTGTGATCAATGACTGACCGATATCAGTAGAACGATTAGGGAATATTTCGCTTGAATAGACCTGTCTTGTTTCAGGTTTTGATAATTCTGCCAGGTTGTTTCTCAGTGGATTGTTTTGATTCCTTGATTCCTGCAATACCTGCTCAATATTATACCAGGCAAGCTTAGCACGATTATAACCATAGCTAAGATCATTATGCGCAGTCGCTTCAGGAAATAAAATATTTCCATTTGCATCGGTTGCTCCCTGTGGGGTTGATGCAAGCGTCCAGCTGATTAACGGGAACCGCAGATCAATGCTTGTGCGGGTACCTTCAAAGTCATCGATATAAATAACACCTTCGTCGCCTTTACCGATCTGCTTGGCATGACCAGGTTTTAAGAATGCAGCTTCCCCGTAAGCTTTTATACTTGAATTGGCCTTTGTAGAATACCAGGGAAGCTTATCAAGCCAACGTGATAATCTTGGTATTTCATCCTCGTAATCGAAATCGACGCCGAACATGGTATTGCGTATAGGGTCATCTCCATAACCCTGTTTTATAAAGAAGGGTCTTTCACCCAACCTCACTATAGTACCACCGATAGTGAACTTCCTGCTGGCCAGGTAATCAAGTCGCAAGGCCATGTAATTCCTGTTTTGCAAACCATACGTCGCATTGTTCTCATAGTTCACATTTACCGGCACTCCCGAATTGATGATGGCCTGGTTGATTACTTTTAATGAACCGAGATCATAGTTGATCTCGTAATCGATATTCTCCCGAAGCAATTGTCCACCGGCGGTGACTGTTACAGAACCGCGGGGAATATTAAATCCAAGTTGATACTCGGAATTACCAAGACCTGATTTGCTTTTCCCGACAAATTTGAAACGATTCAGATTGGCATAGGTTTGAGCAATGGCTTTGATGGTATCGTACAAAGGATAGAAAAGGTATTTTTCTCTTTGCTGAACGCTATCTGCACCTGAGTAAACATACTCAAGGTCTCTTCCGAAAGGTTCAAGTACCGGGAAAATGATCCGGCTTTGCGATGAAATCACTGTAAATCCTTCTACAAAGTCGAATACACCATCAGGCTGCGGGTCATTTTGATTATTTAAACGATCAAGATTCAGTAATGATATTAATGGTTGTCCTTTATATGGGTCACTGACATCAGCCGGTGGCAAATATCTTTTTTCACCAAGACTTGGTTCTTCATACAAAACATCCAATTTGAAATCTGAACGATCAAGCTGGCCAAAACCCACTGAGTAAACGTTTTTCATCATCAGGTCCCATATCGGAAGGTTTGTACGCTGTGATGTTGCCTTCAATAATTTCAAAAAGATTACAGGCTGCGTGGTACCAGTCGAATCTGGTGGTACATCCGTGGAGAATTCACCCACCTGGTAAACCTTTCCATTATATGTATACTGATAGGCTATTCCCAGCACTTCGTCTGGCTGCAATTGCTGGTTCAGTGAAATAAAACCGACCTGCGGATTGAAATAATAATCAGTGGGTAAAAGTTTTCTTGCAAATGTTTTTTCAAAATCCTGGACCGGTTGCAAGCCTAAACCTGTCAATACACTTGTAACACCTGAAGAGCTTCTTGCTGCCGGAGTCGCCAATATCGTTGAATAAAGGCTGTTGACTTCATTTCTTGGCGGAAGAATAGTTCCTGTCCCACCCCATGGTCCATAGGGATCACTTTCACCAAGGTCCATTAATGCAACAACATCTCTTGTATCTGTTGTTGCACCTGTTCTGTTTGTAACCCAAACTTCCACCCGAAGGATCTGCGACAGTGAGTTAACGAGTGGCAACGTTCTCATTGCAGTGTTATAATTGCTGCGGAAGTACTGCGCCATCAAAAAGTGGCGGTTCTCTTCATACTCATCTGCTTTATAAGAAAAGACCTGCGTAGACGATCCACCTTGTATGCCTAACGATTGACGTTGTGAACGCTGATTGGCAAATACCGTTGTGACAAATAGTTTTCCAAATTGCAATTGCGTCTTTACACCAAACAATGATTGTGCGCCTGGTATTAATGTTCCTTTTGATGTAAAACTTGTATTACCAGCCTGGAACTGTTTTAGGATTTCATCGTCTTTACCGACATAATCCAGCTTTAACTGGTTCTCATAATTAAAATTGGCAAGTGTGTTATAGTTGATCGGCAGTTTTAATTTTTCACCAATGTTTGCATCCACCTGGAACTGGCTGTTCATATCAAAATCCAAACCGCCATAGTTACGTGAACGTTCAGGAAGTGTTGGGTTATTGATCTTTTGTCCCTGGTAACCGATTGATAAACCAACAAAGCCTGAAGGTTTTATTTCAATTTTACTGTTTGGACCATTACCTACTATCCGGTTTACCCAATCGTCGACAAAAGTGAATTTGGGTTTATATTGCCTTCGGTTAAGATTCGCAAGCAGGCTTGCTCTTTTTCTGAAATATTCGTTCTCATCCTGCCGTCCTTTCATATCAAGGAACTCTTTCATGGAAAATGACATGGGTACGCGATAATATTTATCACCGATCTTTTCAATGACATAGTATTGTTTTGTTACCGGGTCATATTCGATATTCCGTTTTATAAAACCTGTATCCTTCAGAAAAAATGGATCTTTTACCGGATAGTTATAAGGATCGCCATAGCGATCGGTTTGTGTAGGACGAATTGTATCTCCTGGTAAATAGTAGAAATATCCAAACCACGGGTAGGGTGACGCATTCACCTTTAGGGTAATGAAAACGAAAATAACAGCCGTTATCAGCGTTCGTGATGTAATGGTCAACTTAGGGCTCAAACTTTCTCAACAGAATTAGTTAGGTAAATCTCAAATCGATAGGCTTACAGAGTTTTTAGGGCTTTCTTGATAACATCCTCGAGGGAGGTTAGCGAAGGGTCAGATTGGGAGACCCTTTGAATTGCCTGATCGGCTGTGTTCCGGGCGATCCCGAGGGCCATCAGGGCATTTAACGCATCAGTGTGCAAAGTATTGTTTTTCATAGCCGAAATATTTGAATCTAACGGTTGTTTTGATAGTTTATCCTTTAGCTCAAGTACCAGTCTTTCCGCCGTCTTTTTTCCTATTCCTTTTATCTTTTCAAGACCATGAAAATCACCAAGTACGATCGATCTCGTAATTTCCTCGGGCTTCATGTATGACAACATCATGCGAGCGGTTGTTGCACCAATTCCCGACACGGAAATTAAATTAAGAAACAATTCTTTTTCGGTCTTATCAAAGAAGCCATAAAGCAGGTGGGCGTCTTCACGGATCAGCAGGCAGGTATGCAAAACTCCGCGATCAAGATGCTGTATCCTTGAATAAGTGTTCAAACTTATCTGCACCTCATACCCCACTCCATTTACATCCACATGTACGACAGAGGGGTTTTTCAAGACAAACTTTCCATCCAGATAAGCGAACATGGCTGCAAAATAAGGGAAACAGTTTGAAGTTTGAGGTTTGATGTTTGAGATTAAAAGGCTGGTCTAAACCATTTAACTTCACGTCGTTGAAGGGCTACATCGAACCTCAAACATCAAACCTCAAACTATCCTTATCTTCGTGCACTTAATTTTTCTAAATGATTAAGAAAACAACTGCTGCTATCACTGCTGTTGGCGGTTATGTACCTCCGGATAAGCTGACAAACGCCGATCTTGAAAAAATGGTTGACACCAATGATGAATGGATAAGAACAAGAACCGGAATTGTCGAAAGAAGGATCTTAAAAGGTGAAGGCAAGGCATCTTCTGATCTTGGTGCGCCGGCAGTGCTGGAGCTTTGTCATAAGAGAGGAATTGATCCAAAGGAAATTGACTGCCTGATCTGTTGTACAGTGACACCGGATATGCTTTTTCCTGCTACCGCAAATATTATTTGCGATAAAATTGGTGCTACAAATGCATTTGGGTTTGATTTGAATGCAGCCTGTTCAGGGTTTTTGTTTGGTGTAACAACCGGTGCCGCTTTTATAGAAAGTGGTCGCTATAAAAAAGTAGTGGTGGTGGGGGCCGACAAGATGAGTTCGATAGTTGATTATACCGATCGTACCACCTGTATTCTCTTTGGCGATGCCGCCGGCGCGATTTTGCTGGAACCAAATCACGAGGGCTATGGCCTGCTCGATAGTATCTTAAAAAGTGATGGAAGCGGTCGTCATTATTTATACCAGAAAGCAGGTGGCTCGCAAAGACCTGCCTCACACGAAACGGTTGATAATAAAGAACACTTTATTTACCAGGAAGGACAACCTGTATTCAAATTTGCAGTAAAGGGTATGGCTGATGTGAGCGCTGAACTACTTGAAAGAAATAATCTGACCGGTGATGATATTGCATGGCTTGTTCCCCACCAGGCAAACAAGAGGATCATTGATGCCACAGCAAACCGCATGGGTTTAAGCCCCGATAAGGTGATGCTGAATATTCATCGATATGGTAATACTACGGCAGCAACAATTCCATTATGTCTCTGGGATTATAAACATGACATAAATAAGGGGGATCTGATTGTGCTAGCCGCATTTGGCGGGGGATTTACATGGGGAGCATCGTTGATTAAGTGGGAATACTGATTTCAGATTTCGGTCCCGATAGCTATCGGGATCAGATTTCAGATTTATTCTGCAGGTTAAATTTTTCACGAACCTTATACCGTTATTAAACCACCTTTAATAGCCGGTCATGAAGAGAATTTTAATAAGTATCTCATTTCTTCTGATTGCTTTTTCTTTATCTGGACAAAAACAGGATATTCAAAAGATCAGTAGTCGCAAGATGAAAAGTCTTGACAGTACCGGCTGGGAGAAAACTGGTTTTTTTATTTTCAATGTTAACCAGGCGGCATTAAGCGACTGGTCAAGCGGGGGTGAGAGGTTTTTGATTGGCATAAACGGGATAGTGAATTATGCATTGCATCATCAAAAAGGAAAATATTCTAAAGACACCTATATCGATATCGAGTTAGGTGCAGTTGAAGCTTCAAGTTTTAGAAAGTTCCGGAAAACAATTGACCGATTCGATGTTACCTTGGAACTTGATCATATTACCAGCAATAAGAATTTATATTATGGTTTACTCTTTAATCTCAATACACAATTGCTCGGCGGTCATAACTATGCCATTGCAGGTCATAACAAGATCTCTTCATTCTTATCACCGGGAAAAATAATCCTTGCTCCCGGCATTGATATAAAAATAAGAAAGACAGAAAGCTATTTCTCATTTTTTGTTTCTCCTGCAACGGCAAGATGGGTGACAAAGATCGACGATGATTTTTATGACCAATATAAGTTTGGGATCGACTCGGCCCAGAAAGTAAACACCGAATTCGGCGCGTATATCACTACACACTACAATGTAAAGTTCTCAAAAACTACAAGGTATATTGGCCGCCTTGATCTGTACAGCAATTATTTGAGAAAACCCGGCAACGTTGATGTGTTGATGAATAATCTTTTTACTGTTAATATTTCCAATGTGTTTGCTGTTAATATCCTTCTTGATATTATTTATGATGATGATATAAAAAGAAGAACACAGATCCAGGAGATTTTTGGCTTGGGTTTGAAACTCAAGCTTTAATTTTTTGATTGAATGACACTGCCTTTAGGGCAAATAAAAATTTATCAATAAAGATAATCTGGAGTGAGGGCTTTAGCCCTCTACTGCTCAAAATGATAATCATTTATGAACTCATCATCTTCCTGTTAATTGCCCTGTCCTTTAGGACAGGGAAGAATCAGTTCAATCAGAAATGTAACCAGGGCTTTAGCCCTTTACTGTTCAAAAGGATAATCATTTATGAACTCATCATATTCCTGGTATTTGCCCTGTCCTTTAGGACAGGGGAGAATCAGTTCAATCAGAATTGTAACCAGGGCTTTAGCCCTTTACTGTTCAAAATGATAATCATTTATGAACTCATCATCTTCCTGTTATTTGCCCTGTCCTTTAGGACAGGGTAGAATCAGTTCAATCAGAATTGTAACCAGGGCTTTAGCCCTCTACTGCTCAAAATGAT
>JAICPX010000492.1 GCA_025929635.1 Chitinophagaceae bacterium | reverse complement strand
CGGACCTTCAATCTTTGATCTTGCAGGATTGTTTCTCATGTGTATTAGCTGGCTTTTAAGTACAATTTTTATTATCAGCAACTGGAGTCACTTGAAAAATAGGTTGGGCACCCCAATCTTGTTGATTTTGATCGGTATTTATCTTTCTTCTATGGCTGGAATTGTTACAGGATTGAATTTGTCAATTGAATGGATGCTTTGGACAAGTGTAGCAGCAGCATCAATAATAAACATTCTATTCATAGGAACTGCTTTTAAAGTCACACTAAATAAAATATAACATGTTAAGCTGCCCATAAAAAAGACGTTAATTCCCAATGGTTGACAACACGTTCGTAGAAGAGATCTTGCAAAAAGGACAGCCAGCAAGAGAAAAAGTTCAACAATAATTCGCCGCCTTGTCTCATGAGCAATTGAACTGGAAGCCCGCTGCAGATAGCTGGAGTATCGCACAGTGCCGTGACCATTTGATCGTTTCACATATTGCTTATTTTCCCGACCCGGCAAGGATCACCAGCGGCAATTATAAAATGAATTTTTGGAAAAAATACAGTCCTCTTACATACGACCCTCAGCAAGTGAGATAAGCGGTGATATTGTTGAACGCTATTTCGCAAATCTCAATGTCTTTTTCAATTACATTTCAAGTTGTCAATCCATCGATATCGATAAAACTATTATCATTTCGCCCCTGATGAGTATTGTGACTTATAATCTCAGGTACGCATTTCAATTTTTAATACAGCATGAGCACGGGCATATCAACCAGGCAATAAGACTCAAAATGAATAAAGATTTTCCCAAATGAGATGTTTCTATAGATTTTCAATCACATCCTTGTAGCCGCGACCGATCGGGATAGATATGCCATTCACCTCAACTGCTTCGGCGGTGTAAGATTCTATTTTACTTACCGAAACGATAAAAGAACGATGGATACGTTTAAAAAGATTAGAAGGTAAAATTGACTCGATCTCATGCGTGCTCATCTTTGATATGTAGTCCTTTTTTGTCGTAACGATCCTGATGTACTCCCGCTGGCTTTCTATAAATACAATTTCTGAGAATAAGATCTTTACTTTCTTCTTTTGGACATTGAGAAAAATAAAATCCTTTTCCTGGCTATCCGTCATTTTATCTTTTTCAGCCTGGGCTGTCCTCACTTTATTTACCGCCACGAGAAAGCGTTCAAATTCGATCGGCTTCAACAGGTAGTCGGTTACATTGAGGTTAAACCCCTCGACAGCATATTGATGATACGCCGTTGTGATCACCACAGCCGGCGGATCGACAAGTGTTTTGAGGAACGCCATACCTTTAAGCTTTGGCAAATGGATATCCAGGAAAATAAGATCCACAATATGTTCCCTTAGAAATTCGGTTGCAAGTATAGCGTCCTTAAATGTTCCTTTTAGTTCAAGGAATGGCACTTGTGAAATGTAATCTACCAGGACTTTAACCGCCAGTGGTTCATCTTCCACGACAATGCATTTTATTTTAGACATGACTAGCCAGGTTGATTTTTAAAACAGCTGTAAAAAAATTCTTATCATGCTGTATTGTTAAATTATGATCAGTATAAAGCAATTCCAATTGTCTTCTCAGGTTGGAAAGCCCGATGTTCTCCTTAACATCCTTTCCTGGTTGCGCATCTTCAACCGAGTTTTTTACAACAAACCTCAGTTGACGGTTCTTAACCGAAAGATGTATGTCAACAAAAGGAAGGTTCCTTGTTTCTGAAACTCCATGCTTGAAAGCATTTTCAACCAACGGTATCAATAACAAAGGGGGGATCGCCTGTTTCATATCTTCAACATCATAATTGAAGTTGATCCGCAATGATTCATCATACCTGAGTTTTTCAAGAGCAATATAATCACCAATGATCTTGAGTTCCTGCTCGATACTTATAAATGCGCCACCTGTTTCATACAGCATGAACCGCAATATCTTTGACAGCTTCAGGATCGATTCAGGCGCCTGGTCAGACTTGTCCCGGGTCAATGAATAAATATTGTTCAACGTATTAAATAAGAAATGCGGGTTGGTCTGTGATCGCAAATAATTCAATTCCGCTTCTTGTTTCTCGATACGGAGCTGCTGTGCTGCCTGTTTTAGTTTTACATAGTTATAGATATGCCTGATGATCCCGAAAAAGAATACCGAAGCCATGCTAAAGCCCATCTGCCCCTGGAGCTCTTCGTCGATAGTATCATACACAATAATTCGTGTATAAGTGTGTAACCCAATGCCAATCAGTCGCCAGGCATGTAAACCAAACGACCAAAGCATCATGTACAGCCATAAGATTAGAAACCCAAGAAGAATATTATAAATGAGAAATCTTTTCTTCTTTAAAACAAAAGGCACTGCCAACTCAAAAAAGGTAAAATTGATAACCGTGACATAGACGATTCTCCAGATGTTGTTAAGTAATAATCCCGAAAACTGGTCGCGGTATTTTGAGTAATGGCCAAGTACCCACAGCGACAGAAATGCAAACGCTAACAGCAGGTAAAAAAAGACTTTCTTTCTATCGATCGATTTATTCAATTATTGTATTTCCGATAAATATCGGTAAAACTTTTTCTTTTCTGCCTGCGGCTTATGGAATTGCGTTTATAGTAAACGAAATACCTGATAACGTCAACTACTGTGTTCGAATTAGGAGGAATCAAGCGCCCATTTTGAATTAAATTTCATGATCAGTATTCATTTTTAGCTTCGTAACATTTCCCCGGATATGCTATTCGTTTACTAAAACCCGCTGTTTATTGATGATTGACAAAACTTGTGTTATTAAAGAGATATTCTTGTGTAAAATCTTCAATAAATGAAAAAGTATTTGTCAATCGTTGCGGTCTTTTTGATGCTGGGTGCCGAATTGAACGCCCAGGTGGAGCCAAATGCCGGTAGTTGGAAAACATGGTTCATCTCCTCAGGCAAAGAACATCGCTTGCCTGCGCCGGCATCATATAAAAATGAAATTGCAGGCGTGATCGAAAAACAAAAAAATCTGGATGCTGCAACTATGGAGCAGATCATCTTCTGGAATGCAGGCGCGCCCGGTTATCGCTGGCAGGAAATGATGAGTAAACTTTGGACGGTCGATACCGGTCGTTATGGTGCATTAGCCAACATGCTTCTCGGTACAGCTATTTATGATGCTACCATTGCTGCATGGGATACAAAATATGCTTATAAACGACCTCGACCTTTTACAGCAGATAACCGGATAAAAGTGCTCACGGTAAAACCTGAAAGCCCCTCATATCCCTGCGAACATTCAGTTGCTGCCGGCGTTGCGGTGGGTATATTCTCTAAATTTTATCCTGCGATGGCTGATTCAGTAAAAAAACTTGCACAACAATTAATGGATTCAAGAGTTGTTGCCGGTGTTGCTTTTCCGAGTGATGCACAGGCGGGTTTTGAACTTGGGAAAAAAATTGCAGAGATAGAAATTGAGAAAACTAAAGATTATGTTTCTACTGCGCAGTGGGATGGAAAAATACCTGATAAGCCAGGAT
>JAICPX010000574.1 GCA_025929635.1 Chitinophagaceae bacterium | reverse complement strand
TTTCCCAATAGCATGATCGGGATTGTACCTTGGATCTTTAAAATGCAATATCTCTTCTCCATTTACAAAATGCCGGATCGCATCTCCCCTCACTTCAATTTCCAATGTTACCCATTGATCGCCATGAAAAGTTTTCTTTACCGTTGGTGCCGTGCAATAAGATGAATTTCGTTTGCCATCAATGGAAACATAGGTTCCGGAGCAACATATATCACCTGTTGGTCGTTCATCTTTGCCATTACCACCAAGCAGGTTGTATTCAAGACAAACAGGAAATGACTGATCGATCTTCATCGATGCGGGTGACTGGCAATGATACTGAACACCACCATCACGAAATCCCCATGATGGGGCGCCGGGTGTCAATTCGCCCGTGAAACGGTATTCCATCTTTAACCGGTAATTGCTAAAACTTTTTTTGTAATACAAGGCGCCGAAGCGGACCCTGAAACTATCATACGCATTATATCTTGTCTGGAGTATCCCATTTTCAACACGGAACGTATTTCCAAAATTTTCTCCCAATGGATAGCCGGCAATTTTTACTTCCCAGCCTTTAAGATCTTTCCCGTTAAAAAGAGACTTCCATTTTGGTTTATTTTCTGAACCTGTCAGCATAAAAAAACAAAACAATAATAGAATATTTCGGAGCATGGCGCTATTGTTTAGTGAAGCCTAAGTTAATCATTAATGGGTGCAGATGTTTGTGTCGTGTACTTTTTGTCAATGCCTGTAAGGATGAAGAGATCACGCTGGACAATAAAACTACATTCCACGTAAAAAATGGCCAGGCTATCTTAATATAAAGTTTGACAAAGTTAAAAACTCAGAGGAAGCTTAGACGAAGGTTAAATCTGTTTTAGATGGGATTGGTGAAGTTGTGAGGTGAGAATAGAACTCAACATTGAAAAGATCGAGTTCAGCGGGGAAGTAGGTTTGATGAGGAAAATACCGATGATCATCGTTTTTTCAACCAACCTTTGGTTTGAACTATTTGTTATTTTGACATAAACGAATTTATGGGGTTATCAATCCATTATTCTGCAATTGAAGTTTGAAATATCAAGTATTATAATATGCCGAAGGCAAGCAAGGAGTTAATGATTTCCGACGAACTGGTGATGAATAAAATTTATCTCATGCGTGGACAAAAAGTAATGTTGGACAGGGATCTGGCTGAACTATATGGAGTAACAACTGGCAACCTTAATCTTGCTGTCAAAAGAAATAAGAAACGCTTCCCTGCAGATTTTATGTTTCAATTGACCAAAGAAGAATTGGAGGGTTTGATATTGCAAATTGCAATATCAAAAAATACCCGAAGAGGAGGAATACGCAAACTTCCATATGCCTTTACAGAGCAAGGTGTCTCTATGTTATCTGGCATATTAAACAGCGACACAGCGATCCGGGTTCACATCCAAATTATCAGAGTTTTCGCAAGAATGCGGAAAATGCTAATAACGCATAAAGACATCCTACTGCAACTTGAAAAAATAGAAAAAAAACTTGCCGGGCACGATGAAGATATTACACTCATATTTCAATATTTGAAACAATTGCTGAGCCCGTCACAACCGTCCGACGCAAAATCGGTTTTAAAAGAAAGGATGAGGAAGAGTAAGTTACTGGGATTTTCAGATTGCTTCGGCCTCCTCCCCGAAACTTGAAAATTTTCTGAGATTAACGGCCTCGCTGACCAGCACCCGGCGGGGCTGAATGACTTGCCGGTCCCACGGGGTGCTCGTCATTGCCAGGCCTGGCATCAGGGATTCACTCAACAAAATGATTGTCGATCCCGCGGGCTGTGGTCATAGCGAGGCCTGGCATCAGGGATTCATTCAACAAAATGATTGTCGATGCCAGGCCGAAGCAATCTGACCGAGAGGAATGCACCCAAATCTTTTTTATATTCCCACAAATCTGCTTTCCTTTGTTTTCCGCATAAATCCTTTTAATCTCAAAATCCTGGTTTATGTATCAATTTGACGAAGACCTGTTATTATCGCTGAACATACAATTGTTACAATCGGATGTGAATGCGATGCTAGCCAGTGACAAAGACCTGAAAGAGGTCCTGGATCAAATATTGAACTGGATAGAAGATGAAAGTAAGAATGATATTCTAACATCCATACTCTTGTACAATAAAGAAACAAACCAGTTATTTACCGGGTCAGCGCCTTCGCTTCCCGATCGTTATAATAAAGTGATAAGTGGCCTTCATGCTGGTCCTGTAGCTGGTTCATGTGGTACAGCTGCTTTCTTTGGCAAGCAGGTGATCGTGGAAGATATTGAAACCGATCCCTTATGGGAAAATTATAAATCATATGCATTACCTCACGGTCTGCATTCATGCTGGTCGACTCCCATATTTGGTGCTAACAAAGATGTGTTGGGCACCTTTGCCATATATTATAAAGAACCCCGCAAACCAACCGAACATGATCTCCAGCTTATTGATGAAATAGTTGATCTTACTGCTGCGGCGATTGAAACAAGAGAAGAGGATTTTGAGAAAATAGTTGGTTTGTAAAACAAGCATCTACTTTACATTTATTGCTAGAATAGAAAAGGAATGAACTTAGCAGAGTTGCTACTGTTAAGCTTCTGTTTCGCACTCTTGTACGTTCTGTAATTCTATTCGTCTTATTTTTACGAACACAATGATTCCCCAAGGGCTATATGAACAATTGATAAACAAACTAATCTCTTCTAAACT
>JAICPX010000559.1 GCA_025929635.1 Chitinophagaceae bacterium | reverse complement strand
GGCCGAAGTTCCTGTTCCATATTAATCGGGGAATATCATGTTCCATTTAAAAGTACGTTCAAAGCAATTGCACCGATCAAAGCTGGTTAATCGATAATCGATTATCAGGCTGGCAAATAAATTTTAAATGTGGCGCCTTTGCCAGGTTCGCCATTGGCTGTTATAAAGCCATTGTGGTTTTCAACAATTCTTTTACATATTGATAACCCAATTCCCGTACCGTTGTAATCGCTCCGGCTATGGAGCCGTTGAAAAAGATCGAAGATCTTTTCATTGAATCTGGGTTCGAAACCAATTCCGTTATCTGCCACGCTGAAACTGTAAAATTTTCTATCGGGATCGCTATTGGGTTGGTTGTGATGCGTTCCATTTACTATTTCCGCCACGATGGTTATATGTGGTGGTGTACCCGGTTTGGAAAATTTAAGAGAGTTGCTGATCATGTTGGTAAAAAGTTGCTGGAGCTGGAAAGGGATCACATTGAGTTCAGGAAGATTCGTGACTTCAATACGAGCTCCCTTTTCCTCAATTGCTTCGCGTAATTCGGTTTTTACTTTCTGTAAGATCACATTCAAATCGGTTTTTTGAAAGTGCTCTTCGGAGCCGTTGGTTCTCGAATACGTCAGCAGATCGGAAATAAATTGTTGCATTTGTGCAGCCGTATTGATGGTGCGGTTCAGGTAATTTTTACTGCCATCGGATAATAAAGCCATTTCTTTTTCTGAGATAAGATTCAAAAAGATCCTGATCTTTCTAAGCGGCTCCTGCAGATCATGGCTGGCAACAAATGTAAATGACTCTAATTCCTTATTGGTTTGTTCAAGTGCCCGGTTATTTTTGATCAATTCCTCTGCCATTTGTTTTATTTTTTCTGATGCCTCCATTACTGCGGTGTTATCGTGCCCGATAACCAGCACAGCATATATTTCCTTTTTATTATTGCTGAGCGGGATATAAAAATTCTCAAACCATCTTTTTGAAATGGTTGAGCGGTAGGCAAGATCATGAATGGTTTCACCGGTAAACGCCTTTTGCATGTTACTGTACATGCTTGTTTCACCTGACTCCGGAAAAAGGGTCAATATATTTTTACCGACAATATCCTTCCGGTTTAATTTGTACACTTCTTCCACCTTTCTGTTTACTGAAAGATAATTGCCCTGCCTATCGAATACGGCCATCAGGTCTTCTACAGAATCAAAAAGGGTCTCGATAAACCGGCTGCGGTCTTCCAGGTCGGCAGTACGTTCATTTACCCGTTTTTCTAATTCATTCCCCAAATCCCGGAGTGCCTCCTCTGATCTTTTTCGTTCTACTATTGATGCGTTTAATGTGAGCGCGGTGACAGCAATAATAGAAACAAAAGCCTGTGTGATCAGCAATGATTGGGTAAGAGAAAGACCTCCTAAGAAACTGTCTCCCGGACTGGCGAAAGGTCCGTTCCCGTTTATTGTTCCCCATATTGCAATTGCTGAACAAAGTACAACAGCAGTAATCGTTTCATGCTGGTTAAAACGAGTGGCTGCCCACACCACCACGGGAATGATCCAGAATGCCCATCTGAAGATAAAGACAGGGAAAAACCAATTGTTAAAAACAATCTCACTCGCTAAGATCACAAGTATAAAAAGCATTGCCGTTTCAACAGACCTATTCCTTTTGAACGAGAACCTGGGTTGAATACGAAAGAAATTTACCCATATAAGAATAAAAGGAGTTGCGAGTAATATTCCCGATACATCACCAAACCACCAGGTAAGCCATGCGATAAGTTGTTGATCGGCATTAATGAACCCTCCTGAATAAATAGATGCAATTCCAATGCCGCTGCTGACAAGGCTCATAACAATGGCGATAGAAAAAAAACAAAATATATAATTGGCTTTACTGAAATAATTATTATCCTTTACATCCGGCATCAATTTCTTAAGAAGTGAATAACCGATTATTGCTTCCAGCGTGTTTCCGATGCTTATAAAAGATGAAACCCACAATGCTGCGGACATCGTTGCACCGTGTTCAACCTGGAACACGACAAAATTGGCGGCAAAAGCGCCAAGCAGGATGCCCGGCGTTATCCTGTAACCAAGCAGCAGTATCATTGCAAACGCAAATCCTGAAGGTGGCCAAATGGGAGAAGCATTGGAAGTCTGAAACGAGAGCAATAAACTCAGTCTTGCCAGTATGAAATAACTGGTGGCAATGATCAAGATCTTCAGCAGGTATAGCACCCGGGGTTGAATCGACAAAAGTCCTGGCATTTACGAATTGCGTTTTAGAATGCGAAATAATAAATCATAAGCTTTCAAAACATGCTCGGCTAAAGAACAAATTCATTTACCGGTGAAAATGGTCGCTGTGTTTCCCAGTTTGTCGCAATCGCTTTTTGAATTTTTTCTTTTAATCCGCTAAAATCGGTCGGCTTGTTTAAGTAAAGATTAGCACCGGCATTATACATCCAGCTTACCAACGCGGGATCGTTTGAGGTGGAAAAAATAATTACAGGTAATTGTTTAAGGTCTTCGTGCAGCCGGATTTCAGTCAGGCACTCAAACCCGTTTTTTCTTGGCATATTAATATCAAGAAAAATGATGTCAGGGAGTGCTGTAACATTCATTTTCAACGCATCCAGGAGTTCTTCACCGTCCTTTACCCAATCCAGGCGAGTAAGTTCTTTAAATTCATCCAGTGCCTGCCTGAAAAGAACAAAATCGTCTTCATCGTCTTCTGCAAGCAGAATTCTTGTTGTTGTAGATCCGTTGTTGTTCACTGTTTAAAGATATAGAAAAAATGTTCGTTGGGTTTCCGTCTACCCCGGCTCACGATAGTGGAAAACCTGCCAGATTTTTATCCGGATCCCAACCAATC
>JAICPX010000278.1 GCA_025929635.1 Chitinophagaceae bacterium | reverse complement strand
GAAATTCTTTCTCCTTCAACTTATCATCACGATAAGAGATATAAATTTTGGCATTATCAACAAATTCTATCCCTAAAGGAATTCTTTATGCTCGAATCAAGACAAAGGCTTGTTCAAATTGCCCGCAAGCAAAAAGATGGCGCGTGGAGGTTGCTTGATGTTCCGAAAATTGCGAATGAAATTCATATTGAAACTATAGATTTAAAAATTTCATTTGACTCAATATATCGGGATACGGGACTATAGGTTTTCTCCCTGATATTTGCACAAAATCTTCAATTGAAAACTATTAACGCTTCTATTATCACAATTGGCGATGAATTACTGATTGGTCAGACGATCGATACGAACAGCGCTTGGATGGCGCAGGAGCTTAATAAAATAGGTGTTTGGGTAAGAAAAAGAGTGGCTGTAGGTGATGTGTGGGATGATATCTGGAACGCATTGGATGAGGAAAGCAAGGATTCCGATATAATCTTAATAACAGGAGGTCTCGGGCCTACCGCTGATGATATTACAAAACCGTTGTTGTGCAAATATTTTGGCGGTACGCTGGTGGTCAATGAAGATGTGCTCAAACATGTCAATTATCTTTTTGAAAAAGTTTATCGCCGGCCGGGTCCGATGCTTGAAAGAAACCTGAAACAGGCTGAAGTGCCTGATGTATGCACCGTGCTACATAATGCAAGAGGAACGGCGCCGGGAATGTGGTTTGATCGCAAGTCCGTTGCAGGCAGAGCCAGGGTTGTTATTTCGCTGCCGGGAATACCCCATGAAATGAAAGGGTTAATGGTAAATGAAGTCTTACCAAGACTTACAAAGATCTTTGAATTCCCGGTTATCCTTCATCGCACCGCATTTACCATGGGGACGGGTGAAAGCATGATCGCCGAGAAGATCAAGGATTTTGAAAATAGCCTGCCTGAACACATCAGGCTTGCTTATTTGCCCGGTTATGGAATGGTGAAACTGAGATTGACTGCAAAAGGCGATGATAAGGAGAATCTGGAAAAGGAACTAAATGAAAAATTCTCCGAATTAAAAGAATTGGTTTCAGCATGGCTGGTGAGTGATGAAGATGAAAGCCTGGCTATGGTTGTCCAGAAGATCTTAAAAGAAAAAAATAAAACGATCGGCACCGCCGAGAGTTGTACAGGCGGATATATTGCCCACCTGATCACATCAAATGCAGGCTCATCGGTTGGTTTTAAAGGAAGCATTATTAGTTATGCAAATGATGTGAAGGAAAGAATTCTTGGCGTGACAGATAAAACACTAAGATCTGTGGGTGCCGTGAGTGAAGAGACAGTGATACAAATGGTGAAAGGGGCTGTTGAAAAATTACAGGTTGATTTTGCCGTGGCTACTTCAGGTATTATGGGTCCAGATGGCGGTACTGATGAAAAACCTGTAGGCACTGTCTGGGTCGCAGCCGGTAATAAGGATAAAATAGAAACTATAAAGCTTGCTTTTCGTTTTGATCGTGCAAGAAATATTGAAATGACAGCACATGCTGCACTTAACTTTTTAAGAAAATTCATTCTTGCTAACACCTGATCGGGTTTTAATGCTCAAATCATTACCTTTGGCGGCTAAGAGATAAAAGAGAAAACAAGGGAATAGAGTTTGCCGGAAATGTCCATTAGAATTGATGCCGTTGAATGGAGCGTCGCAAGGAACGGTGAGTAGAATTCGTTAGTTGACTACAAAAAAATAATTATGGCAAGTGTAGATCTAATAATGCCAAAGCTTGGTGAAAGTATAATGGAAGCCACTATTCTTAAGTGGCACAAACAACCCGGTGATCATGTGCAGATGGATGAAACTGTATTGGAGATCGCCACTGATAAAGTAGATAGTGAAGTACCAAGTACGGCAGCCGGTGTGATCACTGAAATTCTTTTTAATGTCAATGATGTGGTACCAATCGGGACCGTTATCGCTAGAATAAAAACGGGTGCTGAAGAAACCGTTTCGTTTTCAACTCCACCAAAGGACGAAGGCACAAGGCACAAAGCACAGGAAGCCGTGATTACTGAAAGCATCATCTCACCACCTCAAACCACAAACTTCATCTCGTCCCAGGCGAGACAAACTACGAACGGGTCCGGCAATAGATTTTATTCTCCACTGGTTTTAAACATTGCAGCAAGTGAAGGGGTAAGTATGACCGAGCTTGAGAACATTCCGGGTTCAGGCAATGAAGGAAGAGTGACCAAGAAAGATATTCTTCAATACGTAAGTGAACGGAAAGCAGGAGTGAAGCGTCAAACCGTGAGACAGGAACCTGCTGCGCAAAATCAGCAAGAGATCTCAATTGTGAAAGACTCTTCTCCTCTCACGTCTCACGACTCACGTCTCACGACCTACCAGGGTAATGTTGAGATAATTGAAATGGATCGTATGCGCAAGCTGATCGCTGAGCATATGGTGAGAAGTAAGCATACCAGTCCGCATGTTACAAGTTTTGTGGAAGCCGATGTCACTAATCTTGTTTTGTGGCGTGATAAGGTGAAAAAGGATTTTGAAAAAAGAGAAGGAACAAAGATCACGTTTACGCCATTATTTATTGAGTCAATTGTTCGCTGCATTAAAAAATTCCCGCTGGTAAATTGTTCGCTTGATGGGGATAAGATAATTATCAAGAAAGATATCAATATCGGGATGGCGACTGCATTGCCAAGCGGTAACCTGATCGTACCTGTTATCCGAAATGCTGATCAGTTGAATTTGGTTGGATTGACAAAACAGGTAAATGCGCTTGCAGACAATGCCCGCAATAATAAATTAAGACCTGAAGACACGCAAGGCGGAACGTTTACGTTAACTAATGTCGGTACTTTCGGAAGTTTAATGGGAACCCCGATCATTAATCAACCACAGGTAGCCATACTTGCCATTGGGGCTATTAAAAAACGCCCTGTTGTTATAGAAACTCCCGCTGGCGACAGCATCGCGATCCGTCACATGATGTATTTAAGCATGAGCTATGATCACCGTATCGTTGACGGAAGTCTTGGTGCGACGTTCCTGACTGCTGTTGCAAAAGAGTTGGAAAATTTTAGCGGGGAGAGAGAATATTAAACCAGGATTTAAGAATTGTATGGATTTAGGAGGAAATTAAGATGCTTTCCTGTTTACGAGATAAGAAAAGAGTTCTTATGCTTTTGAATCCTACGGGAAGTTTTCGAATTAATTAATCTTCCAAATTTCCTGCTGGTTTAATTTGTGGGCGTACCATAAGTTTTATTCTCAAATCTAAAGCGGCTGCCTTTTTTCGTTACTATATAAAGATTGTCATATTCCGAATCAGGAAGATCTTCAGGGACTTTTATTTCCCCGGCCAGTTTGTTTACGATGTCATCTACAGTATTGGAATGACCAACGATCAATACATTGCCTTTTTGGATCGCCCTTATTTTGTTAATAAAGTAGTCCAGCGAATCCCGCGTATTATACGTTTCGATTTTCGTCCGGCCCTGCAGCTCTTCCAAAGGTTGGGCTGTAGAAATTGTGCGAACAGTATTCGTAGAGAAAATATACTGGACCCCTCTATTTTTTAGCACTTCTCTTAACTCAATAGCCCTTACCCGGCCGGCTGCGGATAACGGCGGATCATCGGGGGTATTCATCGTGGTGCCTGTTGACGCCGTTTCCTTCTCTGCGTGACGAACAATGTAATATTTAACAGAGCCACAGGACGAAACGGTTATAAGGAAAAATAGATACAAAATGGTCTTTGGCATAGTATTTCTTTTAACAAACTTAAGTAAACATACTTTTAAATTTCGACGTCTTTTTTATAAATTACATAAACTAATCCGATTCAGATTATGAAGTCACTATCCGAAACCTGGTTTGCCGAAGGGTACATTGATTTTGAGCTCAAAAAATATACCCTCCTGGCATATTTAAAAGAGGTAAATACATATTTTAACGAAAGCAAATTGTATCCACAGCTTTCCGATGTGATCTTTCACTATAATAACCTTGTGGCATTTCGCGAGAACAAGAAATTTCTGCAGGAACATTTCCCAAAAAAACTAAGTGGCATTCAATTGGAGAAATTGCAGTTGCTTTATGAGCAAATGATCGAGGATGATGAACTGATGCAGGAGCTTGAAGACATCATAAATTTTTCGGCCACCAAAATGAAAGGAACGATCGACAGTGGTGTAGAGATCTATGAATTGGTTGAAGAAAATATTCTCATCAACCCGGTTGGTATCATCCCGCTGGACACACAAGAAGGTTATTTCTTTTTGAACACCACGGTCCAAAAACAAACTCTTGTTTATCATTACCGGCTTTCATTCTTTGAAAAACATGATGAAAAATACCGGAGCATGAAAACAGCTTATGTAAATAGCTGGGACAAAAATTTTGTGAACACGTTTGAAAGCATAAAATCTGAATTGATACGGTACCGCAATCAATTGCCAAATCCTGCCGTTTATGCTATTCAAATTGAATTGGGCTTTCCCGTTGAGGAAACATTATTGCCAATTGCAAAAAGGAGTTTGGTGAAGTATATCAGTACGCAGGCTGCTTAGCCCCAAGCGTTTAAAGGTTTCACGGTTTAAAGCATTTAATGGTTGTTTTCATCACGAACCTTTAAACCCCCTTAAACCGTTAAACGGAGCAACCTAATACTCCAGCCCCCAATCTCTCCCTTTCTTCACCGCCGGTACCCCTTCCGTGATCCATCTTGGCGCTGGTGCATCTTTCAATAACCAATCAAAGAATTGCTGTTCTCTTATTTGAATATCCTTGCGGTTTCTTCTTTCAACAAGATTGTGTGCTTCTCCATTGTAGTTCAGCATCCAGACTTTCTTACCCAATCTGCGCATAGCAGTAAACAATTCAATGCCCTGGTACCAGGGCACAGCGCCATCGGCATCGTTAGCCATGATCACCAGTGGTGTTGTTACTTTGGGTAAATGGAACAGCGGAGAATTTTCAATATACAGGTTTGGCTTCTCCCATAGTGTTGCTCCAATCCTGCTTTGCGATTTTTCATATTGGAATTGACGATTCAGCCCACTCTCCCACCTGATACCACCATAAGCACTCGTCATATTTGCAACAGGAGCACCGGCCCATGCCGCTTTAAAAAGTTTAGTCATCGTGATCAATTGTGCAACCTGGATACCTCCCCAGCTTTGCCCTTGAATCCCTATTCTTGTACTATCAACGTATCCTTTTTTTACCAGTGCTCTTGCGCCGCTCACGACATGATTGTAGGCATCTCTTGCAGGATGACCAGTGCCATAATGGATATCAGGTGAAAAAACCACATAACCACGGCTTACAAAAAAGGGGATATTTAACCGGCTCGGCGTTGGAGATGGAGGATGATAAGCATGCAATCCATCAGCGTGTGTTTCATAGAAATAACAGATCATCGGGTATTTCTTCTTTGGATCAAAACCTTCCGGTTTGTAAACGATACCTTCATTTTCTTTTCCATTGTATGCTTTCCATTTTATTAGTTCGGCTGTACCCCAGTTATAGTTTTTTTGCTGGGGGTTCAGGTTTGAAAGTCTAGTTTCATATTCTGTTTTGTTTTCAGCGTCCCGGTTTGAGTTTAGCCAGTGAGCTGAATATAGATCAGGCGATGAAGAAAAATTCTCTTTGATATAAATATAGTTACCCGCATCCTGGGCTTTTAGCAAGGAAGAAAATGAAAAAGGACCCTGAAATTGTTTATATGTTCCTAAGCGTGAGTTTTTCAAATCTGCCTGGCGAAAACCACTTGCCTTGCTGACATCATGAAAGATCCTAAAGTTCATTAGTTGACCTTCCTTAAAGAACCTCTCTTCAGGATCAACTCTCATATATCTATACACAACCTTCTCCTTGCGGCCCTGCCCCCAGGTTATAGAGGAAACATGCCTGCCATTTGAAACCTTTGCGCTTGTTTTTTTACTGCCTGTTGAAACCATTCCTCCCGATGCTGTAGTGTCCCAAATTGTTTCAACCTTCCATACATCATACCGGTCATAAATATAAACGGCACTATCACCTTCATGCCATCCCATCACACCATAGGGCGGCGGCAGATCAGGTGCATCGAATTCTTCATTCCATAGTGGCACTTTTATTTTTGAAGTGATGTTTTTTACCTGTTTGCCATCCCACGTAAAATAGTTTTTCGCCTTACGATCATACCACATAATAAATTTACCTGCCGGCGAAATATATTGCGATGATGTAAAGCCGTTCAGGTCTTTTATTATCAGCTTTTTTGTGCCATCGGTTACATTGATCGCATAAATATCCTTTAAAGTATTTCCCGTCCACTG